>NZ_JACJUP010000568.1:0-4324 GCF_014748295.1 Planktothrix sp. FACHB-1355
TCTCCGCTATCCAAACCAACTGAAAAACACCATTTAGATATAGATAATGCCCCAGAAATTACCGCCTTTTACGGACGTTATGAAGAACTAAACAGTTTAAAAAGCTGGTTAATTCAAGATCGTATCCGCATCGTTACCTTAATTGGTATGATAGGAATTGGTAAAACGACGCTGGCGATTAAACTAATTGAAGAAATCAAAACGCAATTTGAATATATTGTTTATCGCAGTCTTCGATATTCTCCAGATATAGATAGTTTTTTAACTGACTTACTGCAAAGCTTTGTCTCTGCTGCTGCTGTTCCCAATACGCTCGATCGCCAAGTCGATTTATTGCTTAAATTTTTACGCAAACATCGATGTTTGATTATTATAGATGACTTGCAGATGTTATTTGAAACAGGAGAATTTGCAGGTCAATATCGAGCCGAATTTGAGGGATATTATCTGTTATTTAAACAAATTGCTGAATTGTCTCATGCAAGTAGTTTGTTGTTGATTACTAGCGAACAACCAGAAGATGCGATATGCCATCCGGCACGCTGCGCGAACGCAAGTCGGTATAAATTCACCCGTTGTTTGAAACTCGCAGGTTTGGGAGATTCCGCTAAACAAATTTTAAAGGATAAAGAGTTGTCAGATGAGGAGATATGGGATACATTGATTGAAAAGTATTGCGGTCATCCTTTATGGTTAGAAATGACAGCGACGATGATTCAAGAGTTATTTGCTGGAAGTATCGCAGAATTTTTATCTTATCCGTCATTGATATTAAGTAATGAAATTGTCTCTCAACTAAGTCGGGTATGGGGAAGGTTAACTGAATCGGAAAAGCAGCTTGTTAATTATTTAGCTAAACAAGAAAAATCTGTTACTTTGGTGGAAGTTTTACAGAAAATGTCCGATCATTATACACCAGAGATAATATTAAATGCCATACGATCGCTCAAAAGACGTTGTTTTTTAGAAGATAATCGGGATGGCTCCTTAAGGCTCGATCGCACTTTAGAAGCGTATGTGCGATCCCACTTTGCCGATATAGCCTAAGTACATCTACCCTGAGTATAATTTGCGATCCCCAGATCCCCAGGCAATTCTCTACCCTCTTGTAGGGGTAAGCACGTAACCGTTTGTTTCACTATGTAAATGTGAGTTAACAAATCAACGGGATTGCATAGGTATGACAACAACAAATGTGAGCGCTTACGATCGAGGTAAAGAAGCTTTAAAAAGCTTGAGTGTAGACGATCAACTCGGTTTATTGTGGTTTGTTTACACCAAAATAGGCAAATCAATTACTCCAGCTGCTCCCGGCGCTTCTGGGTCTGAAATTGCTCAGGGATTGTTCGAGCAAGTAAAGGTACTTCCCTTTGACCAACAGCTGCAAGTTCAACGCGATATTGCTGCTAGAAAGAATACTCAAATTAGCCGCCAATATGGCTCTTTGAGTCCTGAAACTAAGTTGGCTTTTTGGTACTATTTAGCTCAAGGTATGGACAACAAAACTATCATTCCCGTACCTCCCGAATATCAACTTCCCCAAGCCGGTCAAGAGTTGCTGGCGAAGATTGAAGGAATGAGATTTCAAGAGCAAATTGATTTCTTGCGCGGTGCAGTGTTAGAAATGGGTGCTGAAGCTGCGGGTAGCTCTATCTAATAATTGCAAGAAACCAGGTTTTTTAGACGATACCTTCGTCATTTTTTATAGGTTGAGTTGAGGGAAGGGAAACCAAACGCAAATGTTGGGTTTCTCAACCCAACCTACGAATCTAATAGTTTCAGAAACCGGGTTTTTTAGAAAAACCCGGTTTCTCTGATTAACGATGGGGAGTAGCAGCACAAAGTTGGCGATCGCTCTCGTAAACATGAGGATTAGTTTGCAGATAATCCCGCAAGCGATCGCAACCGCTCAGTAATAGCTCATCTAGCTTGATTTCGATTTGTTTTTTGTCTAAATGCCACAGATACTCTGTTGTTTGACCATCAGGACTAAAATTAAATTTCTTGATAGTATTGCCACCTTCTAATCGCTCGCAATCTTTATCTGAATAGAGCGCTTCATGCAGTCTAATTACAGTCAATAACTTGAGATCGGGCGGTTCTTCAATCTCCTGTAATTTTTTGCCAGCTTTAACACTAGCTACTAATGCTCCCACGCGATCGCGAGAAAGAAGTCGAGCTTCCGACACCGTATTTAGCGCCTCAATTTCTTTTCTTTCTGCTAGTTGCCTTTGCCATTCTGCTTTTCGCCCAAAGAAACCTGCCAGTATCGTTACCGCTGCTGCAATTACCGATATCAAAGCCAATCCAACAAAGCCTCGACGAATGATTTGTTTGGCTTTTTGTTGAGCTGCAATTAATATTTGATTTGCTTGTTCGACAAATCTTAACTGTTCTTCTGCAAATCTTTGTCTAGCTCTTTCTCTTCTTAATTGTTCCACAATCAATGATACCTGTTCTTGGCGGATAAAAGGTAGCAGATACCCGTAAATTAGTTGATAGCGATCGGCTGGCACTTCTGGCTGCAAAAACACCAAACCCACACCCACTAAAACTGTTAGCACTAAGTCAATTTTTTCTGCCTCTACCTCTAAGCCGATGATTTTTAATGCAGCTACCAACTCAGCACGAGTCTTACGCAGACAATTACCGTTATCATCTGTAAGCGAATACAAAACTAATCGCGCCACTTGTTCGTTAGGCGTACCGCAATCTCTGATAGCGCAATCTAGAAATAGCTCAACCAGTTTTTCTTTAGATCCAAATTGTCGATATTGTGCCAGCGTTGTAATTCTTTCTGCTTCCAATCTAGATCCTATCATCTGCAATTCGCTCGGACGAACTAAGCCTCTTTCATCAGCAAAATCTTGCAACAACTCCTCTATCAAAGCAGTTTCTAACTGAAGCTGGGCGCGTGCAGTGAGGCGTTCGATCGCTAACTGTGCATCGACTGAAGAAAACTTTTCCAAGTAGTAGCGCATATCCTTATCTAGAATGTTATTGTTGATAACATCCAGGTTGGCAATCCGATCCCACTCCAACAAATAATGCAAATAATCTTCCCGCATTGATAGAAGGATTTTCACAAAGGGAAGATTTAGGCAAAGGCGCAAAAAATCATAAAACCGCCGCCGTTCGACAGGATGGCTGCAAACGCAAAAGAATTGCTCAAACTGGTCAAAAATCAGCACGTTTAACAGATGCCGATCGCTATTAATTCGCAATTGTTCTGCAATCGCTTCTACAGAATCTAGTATCTGAAGAGATTCAACAGCAACAGCCCTATTTGCTAATTTAATTTCTTGGAGCCCTTCTGTTAACAATCGACCCAAACCGATAACCCAATCGGTATAATTTGATAGCACCACAGGCAAAGCAATTCGCTCCGATTTAAACCCAGATCTAGTTGGAGCCGGATCTTCCATAAGTCTTTGCTTCAATAGCGGTACTAAGCCAGCTTTTATCAAAGAAGTTTTCCCAACACCTGGCTCACCGTGAATAACTATTAGTTTGCGATCGCTACGGCTGAGGCGATCGATCAAGTGAGTCACATCTTGCCAGCGCAGCGCAATGATTTCCGCCGCTACAGTTACCCCCTGCTCAAATGGCTTGCGGACTGGATTGAGTGCTTGTCGCTGCGGTTGCAAGCATCCCGCACCGATAAAAGCGCGAAAAGCGTACTGATGCTCGATCGAGCTTTGTTCTTGCTTGAGTCTAAAGGCTTCTAAATAACGACCTTCCTGGAAGTAGAGTTCGCGCAACTTCTCCAATATCTCGATATACAATTGCGGAGCGTATCGCCGATCGCTTTCAGCCTTAGCCGTTTCCAATTTTTCGATTGCTTCGCTTACCTGCCCCAAACACGAAAGCGATCGTCCCAGCAACAACAAATACCAACTTTTATGCCATCTTTTCACCCAATCTAAGTTTGGCCCCAATGGCTCGACATTGGCAACCGATTCTGACTCTTGGGCATTCAAAATAATTTGTATAGCTGTTTCTGCGCGTTCCTTTGCTAAATGCCAAGCCGATTTAGACAGCGCCACTTCTGCTAAAAAGCCGTAAGCTTGTGCCAATCTCGTAAAATCCGGATAGATTTGATGGATATCCCGCGACTTTGTAGCAACCATTTCTAGCAGATCCCACTGCTGTAGTCGTTTGTACGCCTCTCCCAAAGCATTGATAAATTTCGCGACCACATCCCGACGTGACAGTTGTTCAAACATATCGATACATTGCTCAAGGAGATCCCGCGCTTGAGAACTAGCATCTGCATATTGGGAGCGATGCAAAACTGCATATCTGAGCCACCAAACACCCAGAT
>NZ_JACJUP010000569.1:0-4321 GCF_014748295.1 Planktothrix sp. FACHB-1355
ATTTATCTGCTGGTTTTTACATTAAATTTACCCACTTTGAGGAAATTTCTTATCACTACTCCGTAATTTCCCGGAAATTCTGGTACTGCAAGAGATTGCTCTTCCCCAGCCCCTCTCCTGCAAGGAGAGGGGTGCGATACCCTAACTGCGGAAGTCTAAAATGTGCTGTGCAGTGATTTGCGGCTTTTCCAAGTGTGGAACGTGTCCGCAATCTTCGATCCAGATGAGTTTGCTGTGGGGGACGGCTTTGGCAAATTTTTCGGCATCGCGAGTACCCAAAATGCGATCGCACTTTCCCCATAAAATCAGAGTTGGCTGCTGAATTTGGGAAACTTTATCGCCAAAATATCCATAACCGCCACTTTTCGTAAAAGCGATCAAAGCTGCGTCCCAAGCTGGCATTTCTAAATGTAATGCCGCACACAGTTGTGCATCGGGAGAAGCTAATTTTTCATCTCGATAAGCATTTTTGCTAATTTTTTCCCGCACTTTCGGGTTACGCAAAAACGAAGTAGCCAGATAACCGAGAGGAGGAAATAAATACTTACCAATAGTCGGCCCTTTTGTCAAGCCAGCGCTATCAATTAGCACCAACTTTTTCACAAGTTGGGGGTAAGTGAGGGTAAAATCAATTGCCGCTGCGCCTCCCATTGAAGCGCCCACTAAAATTACAGGTTGCTCGATCGCACTTTTCCAAAAGTAGTATAAATGAGTAGCGATCGCACTCGGACTAAACGGCAAACCAGTAACTCTTTCCGTAAATCCAAAACCCAGCAAATCCATCGTCCAAGTTTCATTTTCCGCCGCTAGCAAGGGTAGCAAGCGGCGAAACTCAAACACCGAACTATCGAAACCGTGCAATAATACGATCGGCGTCCCACCGCTACCCTGCCGAACGTAAGTTGTCGGAATTGGTAGTTCGCTTAAAGGGGTAGAAATCGCCTGTTGCTGGATATTTTGAGCGAGGGCGATCGAGGCGGACTCTGTTAGCTGCGCGACTGACTGAGGGAGAAGATTGGCAAACATAAATCTGAGCTTACCTTGAAATAATCGTGCTAACTGGAATTATATATTCCTAATATTTTAAGTCACTTTTTCCGCTTTCCCGATATACATAATTGAGGTATCATCGTTTATCTTTACTTGCACCATCCCCGTTTTTTTATATTCTCTATAACTGTCGATGTTTAGCTTTAATGCTTCTCCAAAAAGGTCAAAACCTTTAATGTCTATATTTCCGAACCCTCGCTCGGTCATTATTTTTGTAACTTCTTCTGGCTTAATAAACTTATTCCAATCGTGGACTCCTCGTTTAATTTCGCCTAGTATATTTTCCATCAGCCAAATCATCACAAATTTAGATTTAAAATTTCTGTTGATTGTATCGAAGAAAAATAAACCATTTGGCTTCAAAACCCGATGAATTTCGGCAATAACTTTATTGACATCCGCTACGTGTTCCAAAACATCCACACATATCGCCGCATCAAATGTGTTCGCTTCATAAGGCATTGTTTCTGCCAATCCAGACTTATAGTCAATCGCAAATCCTTTACTCTCTGCGTGTTTTTGAGCGATTTCAATACATTTTGCCGATTGGTCTAAACCCGATACTACTGCACCTCTTTCTGCCATGAATTCGCAGGAAAATCCGCCACCGCAACCGACATCCAGCACCCTCAACCCCTGCCAATTTGAAATGTAGCGATCGAAAAACTCAAAACGCGGCTTATTCAAATGATATAGTGCATAGATTTTTGACTCTTCCTGCCACCAAGCATCCGCACTTTCATCGTAAAATTCCAAGTTATTCCTTTTCATATCTCCACTATTTTAGAAAACAAGCGTTTGCTCTGCCAGACTATTGCAAGCACTTCCTGACTAAGCGATCTTCACGATAGAAATCGCTAGCGGAATGCTCGTTTGCTTTGACTGGATTGTAAAATATCTTAACCTTAGTTTGCGATAAACTAAAGCATCACCGCTCAACTAAACCAACTCAAACCTACTCACAGGCTGGGCGGTCTAGTCGTTCGTAGTGGGTCAAGCACCACAGGGTTAAACGGCAAACCCTTTATTCCTTGGTTTAATACATCAGGAATTACTTTTCGAGTAACATTAAATGACCCATTCACATCGGCATTTAATAACCGACCCTGGGCTGTTTTATACAATCCTCTCGCTATTCTATGTCCCTGAAACACTGGTTTGTTTTCCCCATATTTAGGTACATCATCTCCATCTAGAGCGCTAGCCCTAGATGTATAAGCTTCTTCTGTAATGACCACCAGTATCCCTTTTAATTCGGCTTTATAGGTCAACATTTCTATTAACCTATAATGGGGAATATCCACAAATTGTTGATTATTCCTTCTTCCTAAGTTAACTGATTGTTTCCAGGTTGGATTATGCCCAATTACTAGGATTCCTATTTGATGCTGTTTACACCAATCTATCGCTCTTCTGCTGGCTGTATGTAGATAATTTTCTACTCTACAGTTGCGTTTATGTGTAAGCTTTTTTAATCTGTGAGATTGGGTTTGATAGTGCTTGATTTTTAGCTGGGATTGTAAACAGGAACGTTGTTTATTGTAAAAGGTGTTAATCGCTTTTAGTGGTCTGCCTTTGATCAAAAGAGGTCTGACACCTGTTTGATTTGTCGTTACAGCCATTAAGTTATTAACGCCTAAGTCTATACCTGCTATTTGTCGCTCATTTGTTGTTTCCTCTACTTTTTCATAAACTATTTCGATTACATAACAACTACTTTTTGGCACAATTCTCGCCTCTAGGATTTCATGAGGTGATGTCGGAATTTGTATTTCACTCATCGAGAGATGACAAATCCCTTTTTTTAAGGCTTTTTTCGAGATTGATTCGTGAGAGTATGGCAGAATATTGCGCCCTTTGGTTTTATGTTTATATCCCGGTATTTTTGGTTTACCTAAAAATTTTTCGGGATGTATCTGCCAGGTTTTTACAGCTTGAAAATAACTTGTCCAGGCTGTATCTAATCGGCGGATAATTTGCTTACTCACTTTGGTGGGTAAGGCTTTGTAGTCTGGGGTTTGTGAGACAAGGTGGTAAAGTTGATTAAAGTTTAATTTCTGCTGGTGTTGAAAAAAGTGTTGACGATAATGATAATTGGCTAGGTTAAACAAGTTTTTCGACAAAAAAGCCAAGTGGTCAATCTCTGACCAGAGGGGATGGTTTTTTGTGATAATATGACGTTCCACTAGCTTCATGTTGTGATTATACTGTGAAAAGGGCTTTCTCAAAAACTCCCTCGCCAAAAATTGCTCATTATTGGTATTTGGCTATCAAAATGACCAATATTGAGAAGAATTAGTTAGATTTTTGGCAACTGCATTTACCCCCTGACAGGACTCGAACCTGCAAAAAACACTCGTTCTGGGCGAGCGACGGTTTCCAGTTACGTCACAGGGGTAAAATCGGGGTGGCAGGATTTGAACCTACGACATTCTGCTCCCAAAGCAGACGCGCTACCAAGCTGCGCTACACCCCGTTGATGCTCTTGGTGGGACTCGAACCCACAATTTAAAAACAAATTTTAAGTTTGCCGCGTCTACCAATTGCGCCACAAGAGCGAACTTTGGTACTCCTGGTCAGATTTGAACTGACACAACACACTACTTTTGAGGTAGCGGCCTCTTCCAGTTGGGCTACAGGAGCAAAATTTGGCTGCCCTGCCTGGGCTTGAACCAGGACTCTTCCCGTTCAAAGCGGGAGATGTTGCCAGTTACACCACAGGGCAATAAGTGGCTGCCGGGGCAGGTCTCGAACCTGCAATCTCATGGGTCAGGGCCATGCGACTTTGCCTTTCGTCCACCCGGCAATAAATAAATGGCTGTCCTGGTAGGGATTGAACCTACGACCCTTCGCTTAACAGGCGACTGCTACTACCACTGAGCTACAGGACAACGAACCCCCCCAGGTAAGTATAGAACTGACGACCTCTTATTCTTAGAAGCTGAGGGAATGGGAAGAGTAGGAATTGAACCTACGTCTCTTGCTCTTCAAGCAAGCGCTAGAACCAACTCAGCTATCCTCCCAAAAGACGACCTTTGTATTTTGCAGCTTGATCGATAAGTGATCGATCGTGTTTACTGTGTTCAATTCGATGACAGCAAGCACATAACAATTCACATTTTTCGTAACCGTTCAGGGGGTATATTTAGCGTTCATATTATTGTCGAACGCTAGATGTAGTGTTTGAGTTGGCTAAAAAACTTTCAACTTACGCGAATTTGAATAATTATTAGAAAATAATTTTCATACCTCCTATTCCACAAGCCTTGCT
>NZ_JACJUP010000057.1:0-12364 GCF_014748295.1 Planktothrix sp. FACHB-1355
GCCCTAACCCCTAGCCCCTAGCCTAATACCACACGAAACCCGATACTGGGGTATCGAAAACTACCATCGTAGCAAAAACGATAGGCACACCGACAATCATCTGCCAAGCTGTACCAAGCGCCACCCCGCACTACGCGCTTCGTCGGGTGTCCGTTCGCGATCCAAGCACTACCATCTTTAGGTGCGCCATTCAGCTTATCGTGCCAGTTATCTTCGCACCACTCCCAGACTAACCCGTGCAAATCGTGCAATCCCCAGGCGTTTGGCTGTTTTTGTGCTACAGGTTGGGTTTGATTGCGGGAGTTCCAGGTGTACCAGGCAAAGTTTCGCAGGGGTTGTTTGCTGTTACCGAAATTGTAGAGGGTTTGAGTACCGGCGCGGCAGGCATATTCCCATTCCGCCTCGGTGGGTAAGCGATAGGATTTACCAGCGATTTCGGAAAGACGATCGCAAAACTCAACCGCATCCCACCAAGAAACATTTTCCACCGGTCGCAACAAACCGCTGAAATGGGAGGGATTGGTTTGCATCACAACTTGCCATTGCTCCTGAGTAATCGGTGTCTTACTCATAGAGAAACTACGTAAGCTAACTTTATGCTGGGGCATTTCGGGGCGCAACCACTTTTCCACCTCCCAGCGTTTAAACCAACTTTCCAGGCGTAAAACTTGTTCGATGTCTGCGATCGAAGTTCCCATATAAAAACTGCCCGCCGGAATGGCAATCATATCGAGCTTTGCACCGCCAGGAAGTCGCTCTTGGTAATTCCATCTGTTGTTGGGGAGGGCGCGAGCGGGTGTGGAAACCGCATCCGATCGCATTGTGGGCGGCTCTACCCTGGAAGCATTCGGTTCTACCAGCCGAATACCGGAAGTCGGTATTGTTACGTATCCCTGCCCTTCTACCCCGTTTGGCAGAACTTTGCGAAAGCTAGGCGAAAAAGGCAATAACACCGTGACTCTGCCTAAATCTGCGGTGGGGTCGAGTGCGGCGAGAACTTGGCTTGCTGTCCAGCGTTGTGTGTAATTTTTGACTAAGCAACCCCGCACGATCGCGGCAAAGGGAGCGGGCAGTTCGGAAGGGATGTCGGGTTCTGCCATCGTCACCCGCTGCATCATTTCCGGTATGGTGTTGCCGGCAAAAGGATGTTGACCTGTCAGAATTTCGACGATTACCACTCCCAACGACCACAGATCCCAGGCAAGGGAAATTTTACCTTGATAAGATTCTGGCGGTGCATAAGCGATCGTGCCCACCTGATGACTGGGGGCGGTATCGCTACCGCTACGGTTTTCCAACAGCCGGGAAATGCCAAAATCCGTCAGTTTCCACTGTCCGCCCACTAACATGATGTTGGCAGGCTTTAAGTCTCGATGCACAACGCCGCGATCGTGCAAATAATGCAAGGCACCCGCGAGGTTTTTCACTATGGCTTTCACTTCCGAGACAGATAATGCACCTCGCTGCAACCGCTTTACCAGCGACTCTTGGGCGAGTTCCATCACTAAACCGAGACACTCCACACCTTTAAGCCAACCTTGTTCGGGACTCAAACCTTCCAGTAAGCCAGGATGTTTGAGAGAGATCGCAGTTTGCAACTCAGCAATCTGACGCTCTTGCTGCCCGCTCTCGTTGGAAAATATTTTAATAGCCACTTCCCGCATGACGCGATCGGCAACTACCTCATCTGCCAGAAATACCGCACCAAACGATCCCGCACCCAAAAGCTTTTTCAGACGATACTTGGGCGTAAACCACTCGTCTTCAAACATTCGCCAGAATTGATTTGGGTTCATGCGTCTGCTTTCTGCTATACAAAAATTCGACTATCTGCTAACAATTGCTTAAAATTGCTTGAAATTGTTTAAAAATGAGTAAATCGTAGGTAATAATACTCTAAAAACAGCCCTAATGCTGCCTCGGACATTTAAAGGTTCTCATTTATTTTAGATTGTTAACATAATTTTACTCAACCATTAGCAAACTCAACATTAAAGGCAGAATATTCTTTATAAGTTCTTTAGGATCTGGAGGCATAAAATATGCAATAAAATTGAAGCAAGCTAAGCAATACCTGAAGTAGAAATGAAAAGTTTTATTTCAGATTAAAATTTAAGGATATTTAATAAAGTCAGATAGTATAAATAGTTAGAGACTTCATCTTACATAGGGTATAAATTACTATGGCTGTTGAAAAAGTAAACTCATCTTCCAGTCTGGCCGAAGTGATCGATCGCATCCTCGACAAAGGTGTCGTCATCGACCTGTGGGCGCGGGTATCCTTAGTAGGGATCGAACTGCTAGCAGTAGAAGCACGGGTTGTCGTAGCGTCGGTAGAAACCTACTTAAAGTACGCCGAAGCAGTTGGTTTAACTTCACAAGCTGCTGTACCGGCTGCCTAATATTGTCACCATTGATGCTAAGTTAACCTGCTTGTTGCAATATCACAAGCAGGTGTTTCCAGTAATCTGATGCAGATGGTAGCTGTCGATCGGCGATCGAGAACGCTAATTTTTTGTTTTAGGGAGAAAATAGCGGAAAAGGAGCCTAAATTGTGTCTTTAAGAGAGGAATGGGATGCTGCGCGAGCGCAGCGTCAACAAGAAATCAACGAACGTCAACATCAGGTGCTGGAGCATCGCCACCAGACTCAGATGGAATTGTACGAGACAGCAACAAACCGAGCTGCGATGGCGGCTGCTCTGCGCGACTCGCTCAGTAACTTTCACAACACCTTGCAATCGGATGTGGCGAACTTCCGAGAAGAAACGCGATTGCATCAGCAAGAAGTCTGGATGGAAGAAGCGCATCAACGGGCAGCCTACGTAGCAGCTATGCGAGATTACGTTTGGGGAACAGCACCAACCCTGATGACCGACGTCAACCCCGTACCTTTGCCAGCCCCCAATGTCCCCCCCAGTGCCAAACCAAAATCTATCCCGACAAATCTGGAGCGGGTATTCCAGTACGTTCGGCAGAACATCGGTGTCCAGATCGATGATATCGAAACGGCATTAGGTCTATCTAGAGCCGATACAGTCAATGCTTTGCAAAGCTTAATGAACCAGAAACTTCTGGTGCAGCAAGCTCAGAGTTACTATCCGATCCAAGGGAGTTAATTGTGGCTACAGTTCTGCAAGTCAACTCCCAGAATTTTGTCGATACACCCACAATCAGTCGCTTGACCCAGCGTGCCCTGCGCTATCTCAGTACGGGTTTCTCGGTTCATTTGCGCGGACCGGCTGGAACTGGTAAAACGACGCTGGCAATACATTTGGCGAATCTGCTGGAGCGTCCGATTTTACTGGTGTTTGGCGATGATGAATACAAATCGTCCGATCTGATCGGTAACCAAGGGGGATACAGCCGCAAGAAAGTCGTGGATAATTTTATCCACACTGTAGTCAAGGTGGAAGATGAATTCCGCCAATCTTGGGTCGATGCGCGTCTAACCACAGCCTGCCGCGAAGGCTTTACTCTGGTGTACGACGAGTTCAACCGTTCCCGTCCGGAGGTGAACAACGTTCTGCTCTCCGTATTGGAGGAAAAGCTACTGGTGCTGCCGCCAGTTGCCCAGCAACAAGAATATATTCGCGCCCATCCGGAATTCCGGGTGATTTTCACCTCCAATCCAGAAGAATACTGCGGAGTTCACGAAGCACAAGATGCGCTGATGGATCGTTTGGTGACGATCGACATTCCAGAACCAGATGAACTGACTCAGCAGGAGATTCTTGTCCAAAAAGCAGGAGTGACGCGAGCTGAAGGCTCAGTCATCGTTCATCTAGTCAAGAGGTTCCGGGAGCGCACGCAGGCAGATAAGTCATCCGGTTTGCGAGCTAGTCTGATTATCGGTAAAGTCTGTCACACCCAAAATATTACTGTTGCGCCGACCAACGCAGACTTTCGAGATATCTGTGCGGATGTCTTGCTGTCGCGTTCCAAACTGCCCCAAAGCGAATCAATCTCGATTCTTGGGGAACTGTTTCAAGAACTTACGTCGGTAAAGAAACTCGCTACTAAACGGAGGTAAAGTAATGCTGCTTATTCGCACCATGCGGCAAGTTCGCACTGGCGGGATGATTTCCAGTTTCCGCGCTTGCCAAACCTTGAGCGGTTTGGACTTATCTGCCAGCGATCGCGCCCGCTGCATCGGTGCATCAGCAAAAATGCTGGCTGGTGAAGCCCGCAGACAGTGGCTGAAGAAACAGTGGAAACGGCAGTAGTAATTCCATCTTACCCAGGAGGTCTTTAGTCATGACGAATCTCGATGGTATTCCCCCACACTTACTGTCCAGCGAGCATTATCGTCAAATGCTAGTTAGGGATGGCCAACGCCGCTATCAGGAATGGCACGGCGAGTTTCTCAGGCATCAAGAAGAGTTTCTCAAGGATCGAGACAGTCGATCGCGCGAGATCGAGAACCTGCGAAACGAAATCTATGAATATCACAAACGTCGCACTGCGGAATCGCGCAATGAATTTTTGCGCTACCAGAATAAGTTTCTTGCCGAAATGCGTCGCTACTAAACCATAGATTCACTACGGGGTATAGAAGATGAGAAACCGGGTTTCTTTCCAGGAATGAAACTCGATATTTCGTTGCTATAACCCAAAGAAACCCGGTTTCTGGGATTACTTATAGGTGTTCTAGAAACTAACCCGATCGTCGGTCGGAATATTACAAGCAATTCAGAAAGTCAAAAAAATATTGGGGCGAGCGATGATACTGAAAGAAACTGCGATCGCACAGCAGCTAAAAGAAGTTGACCTCAGTTACCCAGCTGAAGCAACTCCCTACATTGATGACTGTGGCTGTCAGATTAAAATCCCCTACGGCCCAGAATTCAACCCGACCAGCTTCACGGCTGAAATGTGGGTTCAGTACAAAGGGGGAGCGGGGTATCGATCGATCTTGACCTCCGTCAGCGGCTCAGCATGGCAAGGACGCCGAGGCTACGTTTTCTGCGTCACCCCCAACGGACAGTGGCAATTCTGGATGGGCAGCGGTCAGAGCAGAAGTCCCTGGCTCGTAGTAACAGGGCCAAAAGCCAAACCGGGAGTATGGACGCATTTGGCTGGAACTTATGACCAAGTGTCCCAAATTATGACTTTATATGTAAACGGTCAGGCAGTGGGACAGCGCACGGGAGTACCGTTTTTGCCAAATACCTGCAATCCCCTCCATATAGGAGCAGGTGCGATCGAACAAGCCGGAGCCAGTCACTGTTTATTTCGCGGCACAATTACTAAAGTCAGAGTCTGGAGCAGAGCGCTGGTAACTCAAGAACTGCAAGCTCTAGCCAGTACCGGCGAGCCAGATGATGCGGCGATCGTCAGCTGCGATGGGCAAGGCGATTATATCGAAATACCCTATAGCCCAGCTCTGAATCCCACTCAATTTACCGTATCTTGCTGGGCGAACGTCCAAGGCGAACAGGGTAGATGGCGCTCGATCGTCACTTCTCGCGACATCTCTCCAGAAAAAGGATACATTCTCTATGCAGGAGAGAACAATCGATGGCAATTTTGGCTGGGCACCGGGCCAAATGGCTGGGTATACATTAACGGGCCTGAATTAAAGCTCAATACCTGGACATTCCTCGCAGCTACCTACGATGGCACGATCGCCAAATTCTATGTCAATGGCGAATTAGCAATAGAAAGAGTCGTAAATGGTTTTGTGCCTAATACCGCTCGTCCCTTCCGAATTGCCGCAGGCGTAACAGAAGGCAACCCAAGCTACTTTTTCCCCGGTCACATCACCGAAGTGCGTGTGTGGAATCGCGCTTGCGTCCAAAAAGAAATTCAAACCGAAATGAATTATCGCCTTGACGGCGACGAAGCGGGCTTAGTGGGATACTGGCCCCTCAATGAAGGTACAGGCACCGCAGTCAGGGATAAGAGCGTATACCACAATCATGGCACAATGTCAAGTTATGTGGAAATCCCTTATGTCCCGGCGCTCAATCTCACCCAATTCACCTTATCCTGTTGGGTAAACTTACAAGATTGGCAGGGAACTTGGCGTGCTGCTATATCCTCCCAAGACGATTTTCTGCCCAAAGGATACGTTCTCTATGCGGGTCAAGATAATAAATGGCAATTTTGCCTGGGTGCTGGAGAAGCAGGTTGGACTGTAGTTAGCGGTACAGAAGCGATTTTCCATAGTCGTACATACCTGGTCGCCACCTACGACGGCGCAATGCTGAAATTCTATATTAATGGTGAATTAGTCGGCGAAAAACTGACTCATTATGTGCCCAATACCTCGCGTCCTTTGCGGATAGGAGCCGGTACAAAAGACGGAAAACCAGCCAACTTTTTCCCCGGTCAAATCACCGACGTGCGGATTTGGAATCGCGCTTGCAGTCAAGCGGAAATCAAAAATGAGATGAACAGTTTGGCGGTGGGCGATGCACCGGGCTTAATGGGATTTTGGCCTCTCAAGGAAGCAACGGATACTACCGTTATCGATCGCACCTATAACAGCTATCACGGTGTTATTAAGCGAGCCGACTGGGAAAATTTGGTCGGTTTAGTTCTGGTCAGAGGCAACCTGAACGGCAACGGCAACGGTAACGGCAAGAACGGCCACTATTAACCTTTCCCCTGTCATGCCATAGTGGGATTTCCAGAAACCCGGTTTTTTAGAAAAACCGGGTTTTTTGTTTAGCGATCGACCGCAATTTCTTATTTTTAATCAAATCTATCGAAAACCAGATGAAAAAGTTGAATATTAAATATAACTATTGCTCTGCACATTCATTCTCATCTAACCTCACGACAAATGATATTTGTTGGTAGCAATTACTTTGGCTGATGCGTTAACTTGGAGATCTAGTAGTTTGTCAAGTGAGTTTTGAAGTTAAAGAAACCCTTTTTAGAAAAACCGCGTTTCTTCGCCAGTTCGACTTATCAAAATCAATTTGGTGAACTGCCAGTCAGATAAGTATTGTGCAAAACGCTAGCTATGTTAGCTGGGAGCATCACAATGCACAAAAAAATTGCACTGCTTTGCCTTGCTTTTATTTTGGGACTTGCCCTATGGCCCAGTTTGACGCTGGCTCAATCGACAGGTTTCCTAGAATCCCGTATTTCTAGATTAGAGACAGATAACTCCCAGTTGCGATCGCAAGTTGAGCGCATCGAGTCCCAACTATATCGAATCAGCAACCGTTCCGAATTCCCCAGACGGGAAATACCCAGACCGACACCAGCACCTTTACCCCCACGCGCCACCCCCAGAATCAACACACAAAGACCATCTCAAGATCCCATGTTTGAGCGACTCGCCAACATAGCAGTTGACCTAAACCAGCGCGTCAAAGCGCTGGAGGCACAAGTTGCACAATTGAAGAGGCAGCTAGGCCAAAGGTAACAGAAACTGCCGATCTTTAAGAAATAAAGCCTATATTGCTAATAAATTCCCCTCTTCCCCAAGAGCGGCAAACACATCGGGGGAAAACATTTCCCACAATGCCTGAAAATATGGCATAAATTTCGCTGCTTGTTCCGCAGTCAAACGACTGCGGATTTCTTTACCCAATAAATACAGCATTTGCCGCAGCAGCTCCCACTTAACCCCCAAAGTAGGGTAAAGCATCACGCATAGAGGAAATAGTTCTTGTTGAATAGCGGCGATGTTCTCTTCCAAGGCGCACACCCACAAATACACTTGGAACATTTCCACATCGCGGATACTGGAAACTTGCACTGTTGGGTCGGTTAAAGCACCGCTGTTGCTGCAATAACCTGGGTAGAGCTGAATTACCCGCTCATTAATCTTTTTCGCAATCTTAGTACTTTCCGGTAACAACTGCTGCACAGCTGCCAAAACCGGTGAGTCGTAGTCGAGTTTTGCTGCCGCTTGATAAGAGCGCTGCAAAGGCATATAGAAGTGGTCGTCAATTACTTTGAAATAAGCACCTACCAGCATTTGTTCTGTGGGGGAGAGCATCTCCAACAGCATCTGGCTGGTATAGTGCAACTGCATACTCACAAAACCTTTGACTCGCGGGTCATTTGCAGTGTACTTATTCTGAAGTTCGCCGATTTCCTCACCTATCAAACTTGCCAGCTGGCTGGGAGCAATCTGTTCTGTATAGATTTCGAGTGCATTTTTGTCGAGATCGTCGTATTGGTTATCAAGCCCCATCACCACAGAAAGACGTCTCGGCGGTGCTTGTTGCGTGTAAATTAAGAGCGCTTTTTCGTAAATGCGAAACGAATCTGCCGCAATTTCCCAAGGATTGATTAATCTGGGATTTATCCTGTGCCTATAGATTTCTTTCGCTAGCAATCCTTCAGTTTTGTTCCAGGCTTGGGCGCTCACAAATCGGAGCGAGTGCATTAATTTTTCGGCAGTTTGCTCCCGTCCTGCTTTGGAAACTATATCTGCTAACTTATGGGGCTGTTTTGAGGATTCATTTTGGGAATTGATTTGGAGGTTTTCAATATACTTTTTTGCCCATTGGTGAGCTAATGATTGAACTGTTGCTTTAGCCATTACTTCCCCTTTTAGATAGCTGATGGTGCTGCAAAGATTAACATTTTTAATTTCATTTTAGCATATAAAAATTTGCTTTTGCTATTTAGAAATTGCCTATTAGCGATTAATTTTACCTATATGCGAACTTGTCTTTACTACTTTTTTGGCTCTCACTTAACTTTTTATCATACTAGGACTTATTTTGTGTGTATATAAAACTACATAACATATTTCTTCTTCATTTCTTTATAAAAACCGAGAAAAATAAACTTTTAACTTAGGACAAGTAGTAGCTAAAACTTTTTTAAGTGTAATTGCTGATTTCGGCAATATAATATATCTGTCTATGTGACAATTCAGGTTTTTTAGATCTAATGCAATTGTTTCCGTAAATATACCTAAAAAGCCTAATTTTTTATTCATTGCTAACTATCATTGAGTCTAATAATAACAACCATGAGCTAATCTTGATGGCAGCAAAGGAACATACCCAAGCTGGTGTTCTAGATAGCTCGTGGTTGCTCAACACGGATGTCCTATTAGATAGCTAAGCTTAAAAAGGTGAAAAACTTGTGAAGCTATTTTTCAAACTGCGATCGACAACTGATACCAAATCGGCTTCAGTTATCTCCGTTATTGTTGGGAGGAGTGGGGGAGTAGGAGAAGGAGTAACATTGAGCCTGAAAAAGGGGTAGGAGACCCGGATTTAGGATGACACCGAGTTGATTGGAGGATATTGTCTAAAAAACGGGTTTCTTAAACTTCTCAAAACTAACGCGGCGTTCTACTCCCTGCTTTCTTATTCCCAGTCCACTTGCAACATCCGTTGCAGAGTACCTAAGCCCAATTCTTTATGAGAGAGCGATCGCGCCTCAAACAGAGCCATCATATCTTGTAACTGAGGATTTCCTCGCGAAGCACCCGTTAACCCTTTACTAATCAGCAAGGCGCAGTGACCCTTCGTTTTCTTACACCGCCGATCCCACTTCTTACGCGCTTCTGCGTGAATGGGGTCATTTTGGATAAACTCGCCAAAAACGTGCATTTCCTCATTGTTGGTTTGAATGATTCCCAAGTCGTAAGTATTATCTTCAAACGGGTCTTCCCCCGGATTAAAGAAAATGCCTTTAACACCTCCTGCTGCTTGAATTTTCTCGATCAAGGTTTTAGCCTTGGGACGCGAAGTTTGGATCAAAATTACCGGTAACCCATCTCCCAGCGCTTCTACTTTTTCCATCGATGGATTCTGTCCCAGACTCATCCGCAAATACTCCACCATCTCCCAAGACACCATCCCGATGCTGAGGAAGGAATTTTGCGGCACCAAGTCATCTCTGAGAACGGGCATAGCTTTGAGAGAAAGCACCTCATCATCTTCCTCGTCTTCCCATTCAATCATTTTCAACAGTTCTTTGGAGATATCTGGTAGCGTTGCCACTTTCACAGATGCCTGTTGGGTGCCGGTTTGGGAATCTTCTTGAGGTACAGAAATGCGATAGCGATTGCTCAGAGAGGGGAACGTGTCGCCAGCTAATTGCCGGCGCTGGGCGCGTAGAAAGCGATTGAAGCCTTCTAGGGCAGTTAAAAGAATGAGGGCTTCTTCTTCAAATAATGAGGCACGGAGACCTTCTAATGGGTGGATATTGCCAAAATTTGGCTCGATTTCTGAAAATGCCAGGTCACTTAAATCGATGTCTTCATCTTCTTGCAAGTCAGCTGCGGACTCAAAGGTGACAAACAGACAGTCTTGCCCCAGGAAAGCTTCTTCCAGCTTTTCCAGAGATTCTTCTTCCTGCAAAACAGTAGCCCGAAAGCGCTTGAGGGAGTCGAGCGAACGGTACAGTAAAATGCCGTACTCCATTCCCGACATCCCCATCACAGAAACGTAGAGGGTACCAATGTCCCAACGGTTCAGTTCAATGGATACGATTTGATGTTCTTCCAGGTATTCCCAAGGTGCAGCGTTCCAAATCTCGTATGCAGCTTGCATGAGTCGATCGGCATACTGGGGCGGTAACTGGGGTGGTTGGGTGTTGGCGTTTTCTTGAAACTCCCGAAACAATTCGTCAATTAAGGGTAGTGTCGGTACGTGTTCTATGGCGATATCCAGTTCTTGCAGTACTCCGCGCAGGAAAAATTGAATTTCGCGATCGCGCACCACTATTTTCTGGGGTCGAGCTGGTTTGACTGGCCCTTGGGGATATTCCATCGCTCGCAGCAATGTGCGTACTACGGCTTCTGGGCCAGATTCTGAGGTTACCATGTCGATCGCACGGACAACTCCTTGCGAACCATCTACCCACAAAATACAATCGCCTTTTGCTTCTGTGTCTGATTCGCCGTCTGGCGATAATGGACGGCGATCGCCCTCCCACACGCTGGGAATTTGGTTTAATTGTTTTAACCGGCGACGGGTAGAGCGATTGAGGGTTGTCATAGACTGAGCCGTTACTAATATAATTAGCAGGTTGCGGGTTCGGTATCCGTACTGACCGTAAGATCCTGCCATCCCTGTATGGGGAAGGGTTTCCTTATC
Organism: Planktothrix sp. FACHB-1355; assembly: GCF_014748295.1. Classification (NCBI taxonomy): domain Bacteria; kingdom Bacillati; phylum Cyanobacteriota; class Cyanophyceae; order Oscillatoriales; family Microcoleaceae; genus Planktothrix; species Planktothrix sp. FACHB-1355. The sequence continues at coordinate 11,027 of NZ_JACJUP010000057.1, forward strand.
TTCACGATAAGGCATTCCTGCTTGGCTTGTGCTTCTGCTTTTGAGTTTGGGATGCTCTTAAGCTAGATAAAATATACTAGAAGGTAAAAACCTATAGACGTTAGCAGGCCAAGGAGTGATATAAATTTATGACATCAGCAACTCAGTCTCAGCAACGCGGTATTATGATCGCCGATGGTGCCCTCCAGCAAGTTAAATTTTTGCGGGATAAACAAGGAAAAGACCTTTGCTTGCGCGTGGGCGTTCGCCAAGGTGGCTGTTCTGGGATGTCTTACATGATGGACTTTATAGATCCCAGCACCATTACGGAGAATGATGACGTTTTTGACTATGATGGCTTTCAGCTGGTCTGCGATCGCAAGAGCTTACTTTATTTGTACGGTTTGGTTCTGGACTATAGCGATGCTATGATTGGCGGTGGCTTTCAATTCACCAATCCGAATGCCAGTCAAACCTGTGGCTGCGGTAAGTCTTTTGCTGTGTAAGTAGTATCCCGTCCTGCACGGAGCGATCGAAAGCAGCCATTGTCACTAATTAAAAAAGAAAAAGGCAAAATTGTGCTTACCTCTTTCTTTTTTATTTTTTAATCTCTTTTTTGAACACCGATGACCCAACAAACAGCTGCGGAGATTTTTGAATCTGGTATTGAACGCTATAAAGCTGGCGAAACTCCGGAGACTCTCATACCCTATTTCAAAGATATTTGCGATCGCACTCCTAAAAACGGTTCCGCTTGGACTTGTTTGGCTTGGTTGTACCTGTTGGACGATAAACCCAATCAAGCTTACAAAGCAGCCCAAAAGGCAGTGAAGTTAACGCCGCAAGAACCGCAAGCACGCATTAACCTCGCATCTGCTATGCTCGAAACCAATCAAACTGGGGTGCGACAACATATCGAAATTGTCGGACAGATACTTGCTTTGGATTCGGAATTGCGTCGCGAGATTCAAGAAAATATTGAAGAAGGTTTAACCAGAAAACCAGAATGGAAGAGTCTTGAGCGCATCCAGACCTGGCTGTTTGGTTGATAAATTGGTTATGCCTGACCGAGCGACGATGATTGATGACTAAAAATGAAAGATAAATTGCTGAAATGGCTCAATGTAGCTTTAATGTGGGATTTTTTCCTCGTTTTAATCGGTTTTTTCTGGTTTGCGATCGCACTTATCGGTAAAGCTACCGACATTCCTCTGGGCTTCGACCTTTGGCACAAACTTTGGGAACCGATATTTATGCCTGCCATTAGCATTCTCATGGCAGGGGCCATTGTCAGCGGGATAGTCAGTTGGGTTTCCAAACGCCTTAACTCAAAAGTCAGTTAGGGGTTAGGGGCTAGGG
>NZ_JACJUP010000570.1:0-4272 GCF_014748295.1 Planktothrix sp. FACHB-1355
ACTACCAGAGCCACCACCACCTCTAGCACCACCAGACACCGCAGGAGCGCCAATTGTTGCCAAGATAGTATCTACAGCCGGATGAGTACTTAAGATTTGCGCGGCTTGCTGGGCGGCTGCATCGGTCTGCTCTAAAGTAGAACCGGGAGGCAATTCGATCGAAACACTAGAAAGTCCGCTATCATCGCGATCGATAAACCCAGTGGGAATATGAGGTATCAACTGAAGACTGCCAAAAAATAACGCCACCGCCATAATCAACGTTAGCACCCGATTGTTTAACGCCCACTTCAGCAGCCGACGATATACCCAGGAGAGAATGTCTTTATGCGGCTTATCGTCATGATGATGTTTTTTATCTTTGAGCAAATACGCCGCCATCATCGGCGTGACAGTACGAGCTACCAACAGCGAAAATAAAACCGATACCGCTACAGTAACGCCAAACGGTTTAAAAAATTGCCCTGGAATTCCGCCCATAAATGCCACAGGCGCAAATACCGATACAATCGTCATCGTGGTAGCGACGACAGCCAAACCGATTTCGTCGGAAGCATCCAAAGCAGCTTTATAGGGCGTTTTGCCCATCTGCATATGGCGTTCGATGTTCTCAATTTCGACGATCGCATCATCCACCAAAATCCCCACCACCAACGCCAGCGCTAGCAAAGTCATGCTGTTGAGGGTGTAGTTCAATATCTTCAGCACGACAAAAGTGGGAATTGCCGATAAGGGTAGCGCCACCGCCGTAATTAAGGTTGCTCGCCAATCGCGCAAGAAAACTAAAATGGTGACTACTGCCAGGACAGCTCCTAAAACTACCGCATCCACAGAAGCTTCGTAAGATTGGCGGATGCGATCGGCCATAGTATAGATCAGTTTCAGCTTGACATCCCCCGGCAGGGTTTTTTCCATTTCTTTGACAGCTTTCTGCACCGCCTCTTCCACAGTGACAAGGGTGCTGCCAGTGCTACGAAGAATGGAAAAGGCAACTACTGGTTTACCATCCAAACGTGCCGCCTGACGAGCTTCTGCATAGCTATCCCTCACTTCTCCCAAACTGGAAAGGGGAACGAAACCCCCTCTGGGGAGAGTGATTTGATAATTTTTCAAGTCATCCACGCTGGGTGCGCTACCCAAGGTGCGGACAGTTTGCTCGGAGTTGCCTACGTTGGCGCGTCCTCCTGGTAAGTTAGCGTTGAAGTTGCGGATTTGGTCGTTTACCTGAGTGGCGGTAATGCCCAGCGATTGCAGGCGGTCTGGGTTCAAATTTACGCGAATTTCTCGGTCTACGCCGCCAATGCGCTGCACTTGTCCGACACCGGGGACTGCAAGGATGGCGCGGCTGATTTTTTGGTCGATTAAATCGCTTAATTGTTCTGGGGATAGCCGTTCTGAAGTGACGGCGTAGGACATAATCGAACCGCCGACAAAATCTACTCGTTTGACTACGGGGTCGTTGATATCTTGCGGCAGACTTTGGCGAATTTGAGCGACGGCGTTACGCACATCGTTGGTAGCGCGATCGCTATTCGTTCCCAGAACAAAGTTTATCGTTGTACTAGAGGCACCATCGGTGACAGTGCTGAGAATATGGTCGATGTTGCCCAATCCCGCAACGGCATCTTCTACTTTTTTGGTAACTTGGGATTCCAGTTCTGCCGGGTCGGCTCCCGGTTGGGCGACGGAGACGGAAACTGAAGGAATATCGACGTTAGGTGAATCGTCAATCCCCAAAATGGGAAATGAGAATAAACCACCTATTGTCAGAACTAAAAATAAAACAATTGTGGGGATTGGTTGCTTGATTGACCAAGCGGAAATGTTGAAAGACATAAAGATCGGTCAGCCGATGCAAGGATGAGAGGATTTTGGATTTTGGATTTTGGATTTTGGATTTTGGATTGGCTTCGCTCTCCAAAAATTCTTGTGGGGTAGGCATCCTGCCTGCCCTCTGAGATTCTTTGGCAGGAGATGTCTATTAACGAACATTTTCTCCCCCGCTTCCCCGCTCCTCTATTCGATCGACTACGCGCACTTTGTCACCTTCTTTAAGATAGCCAGCACCGGCAACGACAACGCGATCGCCTAATTTCAAACCGCTCTTGATTTCTGTTTTGGCTCCGGAAATATCGCCTTTGTTCCCACCCAAAGTTGTACCCACTTCCACTGGTTCGACGTGGGCGATTTCGTTACCATCTAACAAATAAACAATGGGGTGACCATCAGTTTGACGCTGAACTGCGGTTGCCGGAACTGAGAGGGCTTTAATCGTTGAAGAAGCGATCGCTGCTTTGAGAAACATTCCCGGTTTGAGTGGGGCATTAGAAGGTAAATCGACTTTGATAGTTGCCTGACGGGTTTGCGGATCGACTACGGGAGCAATTTCTCGCACTCTCCCTCGCCAAAGCATATCGTTATCTGCATCGCTGCTGACGCTGACTGGTGCGCCTAAATGCACTTTGTTTAACTCGGTTTCCGGAATCTTGACTTGCAGTTCCAGGTAGCCATTGCGAATAATGCAAAAAAGTGCTTTATTTCCAGAGGTATCGCCCACGCGAGCGACTGTGGGTGCGATCGCCTGACTGGCGACAGTTGTCCCGGCGGCGGCGTTGCCATCGCAACGACCGTCAGCGCTGGGAGCGACTACAATACCGCTGGCAGGAGCGACAACCTGAGTTTGTCCCAGTTGTGTTTGGATCTGCCGCACTTTGGCTTCGTTGTTGCGGACATCGGCTTGAGCGCTCAATAAAAAGGCTTTGGCACTGTTGATATTTGCTTGGGCGCTGCCGATACTGGCTTTGGCACTGGTAATATTGGCATCGGCGCTGGCAATTCCGGCTTGGGCGACTCGCACTGCTTCTCCCGCCGATGTGGCGCTGGTAACGCGGCTTTCTAAAACTTCACGGCTGATTGCGCCTTGCTCGGCTAAGTATTCGTAACGCTTGCGAGTCCTCTCGGCGTCTGCTTGCTTGCTCTTGGCGTCGGCTAAGTTGGCTTCTACCCTACCGCGATCGGCTTGCGCTTGTGCTAAAGTCGCTTGTGCCCTCGCCAGTTCTGCTTGTGCTTGTGCCAAAACCGCTTGTTTTTGTTGTACTGCGGCTAGTGACGCTTCTAGCTGTGCTTGTGTGGAACTCAGTTGCGTTTGCAGGACTGAGTTATCGAGTACGGCCATAATTTGACCTACTTTCACGGGTCGCCCTTCTTCGATCGTGACTTGCTTGATTTGCAAGCCGCTGGCTTGGGGTAAGACTGGCAGAAGATTGTATGCCGCAACTGTACCTGTGGTGCTGATGGTGTTGGCTACAGGAGTCGTTTCTACCGACGCGACGGTAACGGTCATGCTTGCTGGTGCTGGTGCTGCTGCTGTTGAGGGTGCGGGTGCTTGGGTGGGTTTTTGGCTGCTTTGGTTTGATTGAGAGTGCATTACTCCTATTGCTACGGCTGCACCGACTCCCATCCCCAGTACAGCAGGGGTGAGCCATCCACCTTTGCTCCTGCCTTTCCTTTGACTGGGAGGTAAGTCTTGCTCGAATTCCTCTTCCTCTTGGTATAGGATTTCTGGCTGGATCTCAGCAATAGTGGGACTATTTGCGATCTCGAGATCGACTTCCTGTTTTTCTAGCGTGGAACTCACGGGAGCTCCTTTGCCATTTAGTTCGTATTTTTCTTGTTCTGGTAAGGATTTTTGCGCCACTGCTATCTATCCCTCTCTAGGGCAAAAATTTTTTAACTTAGAACCACTTTTACAAACAGCCCTAACCAAATTCCCAGGAAGGATACCGAAACTGCTCTCTGGAGCCTTTGCCACCTACCTGACGCCAGGGCTGGCAGCACCACATATCGATTTTCGATCGCGATGATTTATGAAGAAAAGTTAATTACAATTATATCAGTTTGATATAAATTTAGGAAATAGGCAAGCAAGATAGGGACTGGGGCGTCGGGATTAGGTTTGTCACTGGAATAGAGGGACAAATCTACTGATAGAGTGTGAGCTAAAGCTGTGTTCGCTTTGCTGGCCAATACCGGGTAAAATGGCTTGAATTGCCACTCTACACATACACATCTCATTTCTTTTGTCAACTTATTTTACTGGACTGGCGCTCTGGGCTTACTGGGGCCAACTCGATCGCTATCCCTAAAATTATTTCCCAAATAATCTGCTGCCAAGGTAGTTTCATGGAACGCGCTGATGTAAAATCATCACTGAAACTACTATCAATAAAAAATTAGTCGGTTTTAGTGACTGAACTTAAATGCGATCGCTGA
>NZ_JACJUP010000571.1:0-4262 GCF_014748295.1 Planktothrix sp. FACHB-1355
TACTGCCGGTCGGGTAAGGATGAGCCGTTCGTACTGATTTGCCAGCAGTGATTGAACGGCTAACACTGCGGCTAGGAAAGTTTTCCCAGTGCCTGCGGGCCCAATGCAAAAGGTGAGGTCGTGGGTACGCACGGCTTGGATATATTGCCGCTGTCGGAAAGTTTTAGCGCGGATTTCTTCGCCACGACGAGTGCGAGCGAGAACGTCTCGCTGTAAGTCTTGCAATTCATCGGTACGCTGGGTATCGAGAGCGTGACGAGCTGTGAGGATATCTACACTGGTGATGCTTTTGCCGTGTTTCCAGAAATCTTCGAGCGATCGCACCAAACGTCCGCAGAGATCTACCTGATTCGCCGTTCCGGAAATCAGTAATTCTTGCCCCCGCAGTACCAGCGTTGCTCCTGTTTGCCGCGCTAGGACTTTCAAATTTTCTTCCCGTTCGCCGCTAAGGGCGATCGCACTTTCTCTACTCGGCAGTTGAATTGTTGTGCCGTCTACCATTCCCAATCGGTCATCGATACTTCACCTTTCCCCTAATCTGCAAAAAGACGCCCGATGCAGTGCCATGTTGCCAAAGAAATTAGACGCACCATTTGGCAGCGATCGCAGGCGTCCGATCTCGTCATCATTTATTTCCGGCCTCAAAGTCGGCCAACACGCTGTTACTCGTGGCGTACCCCTTTAGTAACGACGCTCGCGGGATGCTTCCGCTTTGCGTTTGCGACGGAGGCTAGGCTTTTCGTAGCGTTCGCGACGCTTGACTTCCGACAAAATCCCAGCTTTTTGAATCTTTTTTTTGAAACGTCTTAATGCCGAGTCGATCGACTCATTTTCACCCAAACGCACTTCTGACACTTGCTTTAGTTCACCTCCTTGTTCTGCCACTGATTTTCCTGGGCGATTGCTACGCCTTTTTAGCAAGTCTTTCCAGAAACGCTTGTTTTATACCTTAGCCTCCTGGCAAAGCAGCTCAAGTGCGTAGCGCAAAGGTTTTCGATTCAGACAATCCCCTCCACTATTAACTGTTCTAACATTGCGCGGTTCTGAGTTTATCCTGCACAACTGAAAAACTGTTAAACGAATTCAAGTTGGGAGGGGTCGAGCGCGATCGATTGCCAGACCTAGCGGGAACGCAGTCTGGGAGAAGACCTGGGGGCGCTTGAGGAGCGAGGCAGAGGCGTTCTCGTTCCGGATCTATTTGGTGGCCCGCTGTCGTGTTCCAGCGTTGTTCCGCCGTATATATCAAGATACACTGATTGCCCAGCCGCACTCGCAGCTGCTTCCATCGTCGTTCTGATCGCCTGAATGTTACGTCCACCCCGACCGAATACTCGCCCTTTATCCTCTCCTTCAAAAGCCAAACGAATCCAAACCCGTGGCCTGCTGGAAGATATTTCGCAGTCTACCTTCAAAGATTCCTTAGATTCCAAGAAAGGTTGCAGCAGATATTTTACCAGTCCAGCATAGTCGGGAATAGTGGACAGGGGCTGGATTTTACCGTTACTGGGTGACTGAGGCACGAACCTGCTCGAAGACATTGGCTTTTTCCAGGATGTGGCGAACAGTGTCGGTAGGTTGAGCTCCGTCTTTGAGTCGTTTGACGATCGCTGGAATATTCAGCTCTGTTCGATCCGTTCTGGGGTTATAGAATCCCAGTTCTTCCAAAGGACGACCATCTCGGCGAGAGGTACTTAGCATAGCTACAATCCGGTAGCTGGCCTCCCGCTTTTTGCCATATCGCTTTAATCGCAGTTTGATCATGCCGAAACAGTAATGCTCGCAATTTTGACTAAACAAACATTGTACCTTTTTATTTGCGTATCGGACTTTTTCGATCGCGCAAAAACTACAGCTGACCGAAGCCTTTCTTCTTTTTTTCCTTTTTTGGTTTCTTCTTGCCACCATCTGCATTGTAGCCTCGCCAACCGGGCATGGCCCCTCGACCGCCCATACCGGGCATCGGCCCACCTGCCATTCCCGGCATACCGGGAAGACCCCCTTGCCCCATTTGCTGCATCAGATTTCGCATTTTTTGGAAATCGGCTACCAGCTTGGTGACTTCCGAGTCATTTTTATAGCCAGCACCCCGACCGATGCGTAGCCGCCGACTGGGAGAAGACGCCAACAACTCCGGGTTGCGGCGTTCTTCTGCGGTCATAGAATTGATCATCGCCTCAGTTTGCTTGAGCTTGACCTCTGCTTCTTGCAACTGCTTGTCAGAAATTTTGGGCATTCCGGGAAGCATCTTCAGCAACCCCCCAAACGAGCCCATATTCTTCATCAGCCGCATTTGTTTGAGAAAATCGGTAAAGTCAAACTTGGCAGAGAGGATTTTCTCCTGCATCTTCTGGGCGTCTGTGAAGTCGATTTGCTCCTGCGCTTTTTCTACCAGCGTCAGGACATCGCCCATTCCCAAAATGCGCTGCGCCAACCTGTCTGGATAGAAAGGTTGCAGGGCGTCAACTTTTTCCCCAGTACCGATAAATTTAATTGGCTGACCGGAAATCTGCCGCACCGAAAGTGCCGCACCACCGCGAGTATCCCCGTCCATTTTGGTGAGAATCGCGCCGGTGATGCCGATTTGCTCGTGGAAGGTGCGCGTCAGATTTGCCGCTTCCTGACCGGTCATGGCATCCACTACCAGCAGGACTTCGTGGGGTTGCACCGTTTGCTTGATGCGGGCTAACTCCGCCATCATGTCGCGATCGATTTGCAGGCGACCTGCGGTATCGATAATTACCGTATCGATCCCTTCTGCTTTAGCTCTTTCCACACCCTGACGGGCAATTTCCACTGGGTCGGCATCGCTTCCCAGTTCAAATACGGGTACTTCAATTTGCTTACCCAGCGTTACCAACTGGTCAATTGCCGCCGGTCGATAAACGTCCGTCGCCACCAGCATGGCAGAGCGATTTTCTTTCCGCAGATGTAATGCTAACTTAGCAGCAGCAGTGGTTTTACCCGTACCCTGCAACCCTGCCATCAGGACGATCGTCGGAGCAGTGGCGCTATGAGCGAGCGGAGCGTTGGTTTCCCCCATCACCACAGCCAGTTCATCGTAAACAATTTTGATGAACTGTTGGTCGGGTCGCACGCCGGCGATCACCTCGGCACCCTGGGCTTTGGTTTCGACTTGGGCAATAAAATCTTTTATTACCTGGAGGTTAACGTCTGCTTCCAGTAGGGCGCGGCGCACTTCCTTCAAAGCTTCTTGAATATTGGCATGGGAAATGCGATCCTGCCCCCGCAGTTTTTTCCAGGCAGATTCTAAGCGTTCGGATAGTGCGTCAAACATAGATCGATATGTATCAGTAATTTATACATTACCAGTTGGGGATGGGGACTGGGGACTCGATACTGGGATCTGGGGTAAATACAGGTGAGTGGATGACTTTTCTCGCTCCGAGTTTCTTCAGTGGCCGAGTAGCGTTCTGAATGCTATAACAGTGTGCGCTGGGATTATCTATCTTGGGGCAGTTGTTACAGTGGAATCATGCCCAAAAGCAAAACGAAGTCGAAATCCAAAAAGCAGGCTGCGACTGGAAAATCAACCTTAAATCTCAAGGAGCAGTTGGCGCAAAAAAGAAAAGCTGCCAAAGAGCGGAAGGAATTTATTAGCTTCTCTACAGGAGCTGTATTCGGTGCCGCATTTCTTGGCATGATGGCGTTTCCTCTAGGTGGGCCAAAGGCAGCCATTGGCGCGATGGCCGGTATAATCTGCCTTGCGTTTTCTTTCAAATATCCCCGACAAGCTCTGTGGGCATTCCTAATTTATATGCCTTTTAGCGGCACTATCATCTACACCCTCGGCAACAGTCCGGTACTACAGTTGGCAAAAGATGGTTTCTACATTCCCGGACTCGTTAGTATTATCCAAGAGTGTCGCCAGAAACGACTACCTATAGTAATTCCCAAAGGTCTAAAACCGTCCCTAATTCTCCTGTTTGTTTGTTGTCTGATCACTCTATTGTTTGTGAACGGATCGCAACAAATGAATGCCGAACAAGTTGCTATCCTTACCAGACAGCCGCCAGAAAAACCATTCGCGCTGGGAATTTTAGGCTTAAAAGTGTTTATGGGGTATATTCCTTTAATCACTTGCGCCTATTATCTGATTCGGACTAAGAAAGAATTTTTCTTCATGACGCGCCTGCACGTAATTCTCGCACTTACCTGCTTTGGCCTTTGTTTCGTGCAGTATATGTTTCTCAAAACTGGTCGGTGTGCTGGTACCCAGTTTGCTGAAGGGGGCGATTTATTTA
>NZ_JACJUP010000572.1:0-4271 GCF_014748295.1 Planktothrix sp. FACHB-1355
GCAGATCGAGGGAATATGCTTTCATTAGCTTTGACTACAACAATCATATCTTATTGTACCTCTTTACAGCGGGAACCGCTGTAAGTTTTTGACTTCCACTATTGTCGCTAAAGAATGGCAGTCCATCATTAAAAATGAAGGAAACTGTATCTCCCGGTTGCAGTTCAAACGACTGTTCTTTCCCGCTCTTGATAAATTTCCTCACTCCTTTTGCATTTTTGATTTCTGCTACTAGAGTGCCTAATTTCAACTCTGGGAATAGCCATGCTTCGTATTTAACATTACTGGTAGCATTAGCATCTACTGCATCGCCATTTGGTTCACCTGCTTTAGCGCCTCGCCACATTCCCTCGGCGCTAATTTTTACTGTGACGGGATACTTCAAATTGTTACTGAAGCCGGGTAAATCTTTGGATTCAGTTGCTAATACGGTTAATTCACCATTTTGTAAATCCGTATTGATGGGAGTAAGTGCCGCGAAAGCTGGTGCAGGGACAAAGACGATCGCAATTGCAAACATTACTACCACAAAGGTAGACAAAAACGATTTGAATTTCATATCAACGAAAATTCCTTCGAGATTTGGAGTTTAGCGCTTGCTTAAGGTTTCCGTAAGCAGGGTAAAACAAGTGCAGTCAGCTTTGGCTTTGATAATTTGCGATCGCTCTCTCCTTTGAAAAGACACCTTGGAATAACGAGCGATCGCACTCATACAGAATAGCTAGAATTGCTATGCCTGTATCTTTGCTACTATGCTGTACTGTTTCAAGAGTCAGAAACCCGGTTTCTTACGCCTTGGTTTGACAGCTACTTAATGGAAAACTTAACTTTTTGACTGCCAGTGTTGTCAGTAAAGTAGGGAATTCCATCATTGAAAATGAAAGAAGCTGTCTCTCCTGGTTGCAGTTCAAACGTCTGGTCTTTCCCGCTCTTGATAAATTTCCTCACCCCTTTTGCGTCTTTAACTTCTGCTACTAGGGTGCCTAAATTCAATTCAGGGAATAGCCATTCTTTGTAAATCACACCAGGGATACCATTAGCATCAACTGATTTGCCATTCGGTTCGCCTGATGCAGCTGCTTGCCACACTCCTTCAGCACTAATTTTTACTGTGACAGGCTGATTCAATGTGTTAACTAAGCCGGGTAGTTTTTTCGATTCATTAGCTAATACTGTCAATTCACCAGTTTGTGAAGCACTATTAATGGGAACTATACCTGGTGGAAAATTCGGGGTAACTACTGCCTGAATTTGCTCTGGAGTGAGAGCAACATTATAAATAGCTAAACCATTGATACTCCCCGCGAAATAATTGAACCCACTATTCTGAGAATAACCTCGGCAAGCGAGATAGAGGGAACTATTATTTTTGGTATTCCCCGCAGTCGTATCCTGATTGGTAGCCTCTAGTTTTCCATCAATATAGAGAGAGAGTTTGCCTTGATTGTTTTCCGTACTGCGGACAAAAGTCACATGATGGAATTTCCCATCATTAATTTTAGTCGTTGAGTACACACTAGGATTATTTTTGCCATCATAGCGGGCGGCAACAATTTTTCCAGCGTTATTCCCCGCTTTTGAATTTAGGTAGCGAATCACATAAGGATATCCCCCAGTCCCAGAGACCCACTTTTCAACAACATCATTATCTCCATATTTGAGGTCTTTTTGTTCGCTATCAGGTTTAATCCAAACCGCTACGGTGAAATCCTGATTGGTAGCAAAGTTGATCGCATCGCTATTCTCAACTTTGTCACATTCATTGATGCCGTTAAAGGTGGAAACTTTGTCGCTTGCAGTATAAACAGGTATTTGAGCGAGAAAATTTGCTCCAGGCAGAGCATTAGCTTTTCGATGAAAACTGCCAAACGTAATGGTTACAGCCAACAACAAAGCCAGACAAACTCTTGTCAGTAATTTCATCAAGTGATATCCTACACGCAATCTATACTCTTAAGACGTTTCTCAAAGCCAATTTCTGAATTTTTCGAGTTAGAGGCGTTTTTTTGCCAAAAAAATGCACCGGGAAAATCAGTATCAAGGACGAGAACTCTTTCGCCACTTCGCTTTTAGGCGTTTTAAAGCTGCCTCGACCTCCTGGCGAACGGGATAGAGCAACTGCTGACTCAAGGCATTTCGATAAAGCTCGATCGCACCCATAGCATCGCCCAATCCCTCTAAAGCCCTCCCTTGCCAGTAATCAGCCATAACTGGGTTAAATAACCTCAGTTTTTGACTTTCCTGACAAGCTTCTGCCCACCACTTGCGGCTAGCGCTCTCATCCCCCAGCGCTCGGTAACTTTCGCCCAGCCACACCGCAGCAGACACGGATTGCAAATATCCCTGCTTTTCTGCTAACAACTGCCATCCTTGGATCGAAACCGCCACAGCTTCCTGATGTTTCCCCGCCAAAGCCAACACTCGTCCATGACAAAACCAAGCATCAGCTAGCTGGGGCTGAAGTTGCGTCGCTTGCAGAGAAACACTGCACCCCCGTTCCATCTCTTGAAAACTTTCCACCAGCACTCGTCCCGCCGTCGCCCAAACACTCCAGCGATCGGCAAAACGCTCCAACATCTCTTCTACGATCGAAGCAAGGGTGATGTTATCCCTTTGTGCTTTTACTCCTCTTACTCCCCTCTTTTCCCAGGAGAGGAGTTGGGGGTGAGCTTCAAGAGGCAAAATTTCGCACAACGCCCGATAGATTTCACAATCCTGGGGATACAGACGATAAACTTTTCGCATCACTTCAGCCGCCGCCTGATATTCCCCTGTATGGAACAAGCATCGCCCATAGTGATACCAACCGCTAGGATTATTCGGGTGTTCCTCCGTAAACTGCGCTAATATCCTTGTCCCTTGCTCCCAGTCACCTCGGAAAATGTGATAGTATGCCAGGGATTTGTGAGCATCAGCTCCATGAGTAGCTTGTTGGAGAGCAGCGCCAATCATCTTTTTAGTCTGCTTCCCCTGCTCGCCAGATACCAATCTCATCTGGCAACGATCGTCCAATTGTCGTTGCAGTACCCACAAACGATCGGGATCTAAAGCGATCGTTTTCTTCAAACGTTCTTGTGCTTCCCCAACATTCCCCAGCGCCATTAGCGCATCATAGCTGTGAATCAAGGCGACAATATCATCTGGATTAATTGACAAAATCCGATCGAAGGCTTGTAACGCCGCCACAGGATTTTCTCTCCCCATATGCAATTGTCCCAAAACTAGCCAGTGAGCGGCGTTATCTGGTTCTAGGTGAGCGGCTGTTTCAAAAGCAACGATCGCTTTGGGAATGTCACTTTGACAAAGTGCGATCGCTCCGGTAATGTATTGCTCTGTGGCTTTATTTCCAGATAACGGTAAGGCATCCTGATAAACTTCGATCGCCTCAGCTTCCCGTCCCATTAACTGCAACAATTTCCCCAATTTCAACCGCACATCAATTAATTGGGGTTGGCGATCGATCACTTGACGATACTCCTCCACCGCTTGCTCCCATTGACCGATTGCGTAGAAAAGTTCGGCCAATTCCAAGCGTTTTTTCCAGCCAGAAGCATACTGCTGCACGTACTGACTTAATGTTTTTAACTTTTGGTCTTGGCGGATTGGCTTTTCGTCTAAAACAAGGTGAACATTCAACTCCACCCCAGAGGACTGGGTGACTGATACCAGGCATGAGCTAGTGTTTCGAGACATATTGCTGTGATTTGATAATAATTAGGGCTACGGCCAAAGCGCTCTTTTTGATTGAAGGTTGGCGGGATTTTTACCTCAGCCCTGATGCTTGAGTACGGTAATTTCTCTACTCCAGATTTGGCCTTTTTCCTAAATGGATCGGAGGAATCAAACGGAGACACATCAAGCCCTGATAAATAAGGTTTTAAACGCTTTTGCAGAATTGCTCGCGCCTGAGAAATGCGTTTGCAAAGGTTATCGTAGGAGATACCTAGCTGTTGACTGATGTCCTGATAAGATTTCTCTTCAATGAAGTGCAGAATAAAAGGTTGGCGCAGTCTGGGCGGTAATTCCTCAATTGCACGGTGGATGACTATTTCTAATTCGCTTCGCATAGCAGCATTTTCTGGTGTATGGGACTGAGAAACCAGTTGCTCCTCCCGCTGCTGGGCGATCAGATCCCAACTTTCCACCCGATGCGCTAATCGCTTGGACTCTCTACGTATATCCACGCAGATATTATGGGTTAATCGAGTCAACCAAGCTTTAAAGTTGGCGATCGCATGAGCATAGTCTCGACTCTTCTCCCAAGCTTTGAG
>NZ_JACJUP010000573.1:0-4295 GCF_014748295.1 Planktothrix sp. FACHB-1355
TTGTAGCCGGCATTAGTAAAACTCGATTCTAAAAAATTAGCCGCAGCTACCAAATTATTGTAAGATGAAAAGTTATGTTCTTGCAGTTCGCTAACTAGCTTTTGCACGTCCTGACGCAAGGCTTTTTGTAATTTTAATTCTTGCTGATTTAGAGATGGCAGTTGTCCGCGATAACTAATTCCCGGCATCCGAATCATCGCGAACCACACCCAACCGACGATCGCACTGAGGATGATAGCTAGCATTGTAAGCCTGCGTAATGCTGGGCGACTCAATAAGTTAATTTTTAACATTTTTTAAGTAGCGATTCTTCAGATATTTTAGCTGGAAGAGGATTTGTTGATTTGCGATCGCCAATTCGCAAAAGGGAACGATCTGGGATTTTTTGGCCCAGCCGTCTGAATTTTGCTTTAGTTTTGCTAAATTAACCGATCCGAGCAGCAGAACGATAGAAAGGCTTTTTCACCACAGCAGCTGGATAAGTCTTACCGCGAATTTCTACTTGCAGTGGCTGACCGACTTGAGCTAATTCTGTGGGAACATAGGCAAGCGCGATCGCACTTTCCAGTGTAGGCGACCAACTGCCACTCGTCACCTCACCGACTTTTTCCCCATTGTGCAATACTGGATAACCGTGACGTGCAATGTTGCGTCCTTCCATTTGCAAACCAACCAAACGACGCTGCACTCCAACTGCTTTTTGTTGTTCCAAAACAGCACGACCGATAAAATCTCCTTTCGCATCCAGGTGAACCAGCCAACCTAACCCAGCTTCCAAAGGCGTGGTATTTTCATCGATATCCTGACCGTAAAGTGCCATCGCCGCTTCCAAACGCAGGGTATCCCTAGCACCCAAACCGCAGGGAACCACACCCGCCGCCACCAAACTGCGCCACAGTTGTACCCCTACTTCTGGGTCAACCATCACCTCAAATCCATCTTCGCCAGTATAACCAGTCCGAGCAATAAAAGCGGGTTTATCCAATACTGTTGCTTCCAAATGACCGAAAGCTTTGATGGGCGTAAGATTTTCCTTGACAAATGGTTGCAGGTATGCAGCAGCTTGCGGCCCTTGCACGGCGAGCAAAACTTTATTTTTGGAGAGATCTTGTAAAGTAACGTTAGCCGATTCCAAGTTTGCCAACAACCAAGCTTTATCTCTTGCTTTGGTGGCAGCATTGACAATAATTACGCCCCACTGTTCGCCAGAATCATCCGACCCTTGGTAATAGAAAATAATATCATCTAAAATACCGCCGTGGATGTTCGGCAGTACGGTATATTGAGCTTGACCGGGTTGCAAGCGACTTAAATCGGAAGGTACTAAATATTGAAATTTCTGAATCAGTTCTCTCCCTCGGACGGTAAACTTGCCCATGTGGGAGATATCGAAGATGCCCGCACTTGTTCGCACCGCCTGATGTTCTTGCGTAATGCCAGTATATTGTACAGGCATTTCCCATCCGGCAAAGGGAGTGAGCCGCGCTTTCAATTCTACCGCTAGTTCAAATAGGGGAGTGCGGCACAAAGCTATGGGTGTTTCGGATTGATTGCTCATATTCGATTCAGTGGGAGATGGGAGTGCGGGAGGAGTGCGGGAGGAGTGCGTGACTTTTGATTTTACTTTTGGATAAACTCAGTTGCGATCGCATCCGTTTTCGCTGCCATGATAAAATCATTTTTGTGCAGACCGCCAATCGAATGCGTCCACCAACTTACCGTTACTTTACCCCATTCCGTCAGTAAAGCTGGGTGATGTCCTTCTTTTTCCGCTGCATCGCCCACGCTATTAGTGAAAGCTATAGCTGTTTTAAAATCGGCAAACTTGTAAACTCGTTTCAGACGCGCTTCCCCTTCTTCCTCCACGATATTCCAATCGGGGATTTGCGGCTTTATTTGTGCAATTTCCGCTGCGCCGATGGGAGATTCACCACCAATGCAAGGTACACATCCTTGTTGCGCTAGTTGTTCCATAAATTCCTCCGCACTTACAGTAGTTTTACTGAGAATAGAGGCTCTGCCTCTTGGTGCAAGATTTTAGTTTCTGTAGTTTACCACAATTTGCGATCGCACTAATACTAAATCCGCTGTGATTACCGCCGTTATTGTTGGCCGCAGCGGGGAAAGGGAGATTAGGAGAAGAAAATTGAGGCTGAAAAAGAAGGTAGCAGACCCGGATTTATATAAAGTATAGTGGCCAATGCACAGCATCGCCTCCCAGAATAAGTAGGCGAATTTTTTTCAGCAATCCTACCGCAATTGATATAATTTTTTTAATTATGATTGCCTTTGGTGCATCAAACTCATAGGCTTATTGATAATGCCTTCTTTGTTCGTCTCGCCTGAGTGTAGGTGGGGACTTCTTCCGCAATTTTTGGAAAGCCCATATTCAGAATGAAGAAATCTTTCATAAAAATTCTGTTAGTAGAAGAAGATTCATTGCTGAGCGCTACACTGGCAAAGGTGTTGGAGGCAAATGGTTATGCGATCGATGTAGCGAGCGATGGACAAACTGCACTAAACCTGGCAACCGCACTTGAGTATGACCTGATTGTGCTGGACGTGCAGGTGCCAAAACTAGATGGGATTAGCTTATGTCGGCAACTTCGATCGCAAAACTACCCCAAACCGATCCTGTTGCTAACGGCAAACGATTCAGATGCGGATGTGGTGGCAGGCTTTGATGCTGGAGCTGATAGTTATATCAGCAAACGCTGTGCTGCGGAAGTATTACTGGCAAGCATACGGACATTATTGCGCCGCAGTAACGCATTCCCCCCAGGAAGTATGGGGAAGGATTCATCCGCTACGTTAACTTGGGGAAATCTTTGTTTGGATCTCGATTCCGGTCGAGTCACCTTTGGCGAACAAGTCATTTCGCTGACAGCAACAGAATTTAATCTGCTGGTATTATTTATGCGAAACCCCGATCGCATCTTCAGCCGCAGTGTCATTCTGGATCGTCTGTGGGGATTTGATGATGGGCCCACCGATCGCGCCATTATTACTCATATTAAGGATTTACGAAAGAAACTCAAAGCAGGCGGTTTAGCCGAAGAAATCATCGAAACAATTTATGGCATGGGCTATCGACTCAAGCCTTATCCCCAATCGGCATCGTCAAGTCTGGATGATTCAGGGACAGATAACACCCGAAAACAGAAATCTGCTGTGGGAGATCGCTCTGCGATCGACAAAGTATTAGAACGGTTTTGGGGAGTATTTAAGCAACAAATTGCCGTATTGGCACAAGCAAAAACTGCATTATTAGCAGGAAATTTAGCAGCCGAATTACAGCAAGCAGCAAAGCAGGAAGCCCATAAATTGGCAGGCTCTCTGGCTTCTTTCGGTTATTCCGAAGGATCGAAACTGGCGCGATCGGCTGAGCATTTGCTCATGAACGATCGCCCGTTCGCGCTGGCAGACATCGCTCGATTGTCTGAAGTGGTGACAGCATTACAAGCGGAATTAGCCAAGCCACCTATAACATCGACGCCTACACCGATACCTACTCTTTGCGACTATCGCGTGTTAGCGATCGATGACGATACGGCTTTGACTGAGCTATTAAAAGTAGAATCGGAAGCTTGGGGATTGCAGATCGAAATTGCCTCGAATCTAGCTGTCGCACGATCGCGCCTTGCTCTGTCCGTCCCCGATGTCATTTTATTAGATTTAAGTTTCCCAGAAACAGAGGAAGATGGTTTGATGCTGCTGCAAGAACTAAAAGAGCGATCGCCTCACCTTCCTGTGATTGTATTTACCGGACGAGATAGCCTTGCCGATCGCTTAGCAGTATCGCGATTAGGCGCTAAACAATTTCTACATAAACCTGCCACGAGCGAACAAATTTTTCAAGCCATCACCCGTGTTTTACCCAAAAATCAAGCTTTACAACCCAAAGTGTTAATTGTTGACGATGACCGAACAATGCTGACTTACTTATCCGCATTGCTAACGCCTTGGGGTTTGGAAGTGATAACTTTAAGCGAACCTCAACGATTTTGGCAGATGCTGCTGAAAACTTCCCCCCATTTAGTCATACTGGATCTCCAGATGCCACAAGTCAGCGGGCTGGAGTTGTGCCAGGTGGTGCGACAGGATGTGCAGCAGGGTGATTTACCGATTTTAGTTGTGACTGCTCACACCGATGCAGACTCTCTCAGTCAAGCTTTTGCTGCCGGAGCTGATGATTTCATCACTAAACCCGTATTGGGGCCAGAACTCGTGACACGGGTACTCAGTCGAATTGAGCGCACTCGCTGGCGCTAGAAATTAGAAATTCAAATAGTACC
>NZ_JACJUP010000574.1:0-4189 GCF_014748295.1 Planktothrix sp. FACHB-1355
GACGAAGTATTAATTTTTTCACCAGACTACGGCTTGGACGAATATAAAGGAGCGAGAATTTACGGGGTTCCCGGCTTTCCGCTACCCATGTATCCAGAGTTAAAATTAGCACCGCCGAGACCTGCGATCGGTCACGCCCTAGAAAAGTTTCAGCCGGATATCATTCACGTTGTCAACCCAGCTATTTTGGGATTGGGCGGTTTGTTCTACGGAAAAATGCTGAAAATTCCACTCATAGCTTCCTATCATACCCATTTACCTCAGTATTTGCAACACTACGGATTGGGAATGCTGGAAGGTTTACTGTGGGAATTGCTCAAATCAGCCCACAATCAAGCGCAGTTAAATTTGTGTACCTCAATGGCAATGGTGGAAGAACTGAGAAACCACGGCATTGAGCGAGTAGACTTGTGGCAGCGGGGAGTAGATACGGAAATGTTCGATCCCGACTTAGCAAGTAAAGAAATGCGATCGCGCCTCAGTCAGGGACACCCGGATAGCCCGCTGCTCATCTATGTAGGTCGTCTGGGTGCGGAAAAAGAAATCGATCGCATCAAACCTCTATTAGAAGCCATACCCAACGCCCGCCTAGCCTTAGTCGGGAATGGCCCTCATCGCGAAGCCTTAGAAAAACTCTTTGCCGACACACCCACCAACTTCGTCGGCTATCTGCACGGTAAAGAACTCGCCTCCGCCTATGCTTCCGCCGACGCCTTTATCTTCCCCTCCCGTACCGAAACCTTGGGATTGGTGTTGTTAGAAGCAATGGCAGCAGGCTGTCCCGTAGTAGCGGCGCGTTCCGGCGGTATTCCCGATATAGTCACAGATGGAGTCAACGGCTACCTATTCGATCCTACCGACGAACAAGGAGCGATCGCAGCTACCCAACGCCTGTTAGCTCATCCAGAAGAACGCGAAACCCTACGCGCCAACGCCCGCCGAGAAGCAGAACGCTGGAGCTGGGCAGCTGCAACCCGCCAACTACAACGCTACTATCAATCTGCGATTTTTTCCCAGTCAATGCCATTAGCAGCCTGAACTAGGGGTTAGGGATTAGGGGCTAGGGGAAGAGGGAAGAGGCAGAGGGAAAGGGAAGAGGAGGAATTTTTGAATGATTGACTTTCCCTAACCCCTAACCCCTAATCCCTAACCCCTTTTTTCCTTTTGACTTTTGACTTTGACCGAGCCCCACTCGCAAGATTGTATTAAAATAGCTTGTTCCTAGCTAGCCAAACGGATACATTCGTAGTAGGTCGCCTTACATTCACCCTTCGGGAAGGCAAAACGTTCTCAGGCAAAAACCGGAGAACGAGGGAAATATGAGAGCGGGGGAGTAGGGGAACAGGGGAGCAGGGCAGCCAAAAGCCAAAAGTCAAAAGTCAATCATTCAAAATTCCTCCCTCTCCCTCTTCCCCTACTCCCGACGCCCTAACCCCTATTCCCTAGCCCAAGGGAGCCAAACTACAGCCCGTAATCGGTCATGACCATGACACTCCCGAACACTGGTAGCGTCCTGGCGACGTTGACTCAGTTGACTCAAGTGCATCGCACTCATGCACTGTTGCATCGCGTCAAAACTCTTTCAGTTCCGGAATTTGTCTGCTTACTCGACTTTATTACCGCCGAATTCCAGCAATTTCTGAGGGCAATCGATTTAATCAATAACGAAGCCCTAGAAACCATGCTGGAGAGGACTCTAGAGGCAATTACGCTCAAAATCGGCCAAATTCTGCAAGCAGATCGGACTACGATCTTTTTGGTAGATACCGATAAAGGCCAACTATGGTCAAAAATATCTACAGCCGAAAATGAAAAGCCTTTAGAAATTCGGTTGCCGATGAACGCGGGGGTAGCAGGTCACGTAGCTACAACAGGTGCTTGTCTGAATATCTCCGATGCCTACAATCACCCCTTATTTAACCCGGAATTAGACAAACAAATCAACTATTACACCCGCAACATCCTTTGTATGCCTATCCTCAGCAGCAAAGAGCAGGTAGTAGCAGTTGTACAGCTGACCAACAAAGCTGGGAATGTACCTTTTAATAGCGAGGACGAACAAAGTTTTCGCGATTTTGCCGCCTCGATCGGCATTATCCTAGAAAGCTGTCAGTCCTTTTATGTCGCCGCCCGCAAACAGCGCGGTGCAGCAGCCCTACTGGAAGCGATCCAAACTCTGGGCAAGAGTTTAGACTTAGAAACAACTCTGCAATCAGTCATGGATCAAGCTCGCAAACTGATGCAGGCCGATCGCAGTACTCTATTCTTACTCAGAAGAGAAAACAACGAACTCTGGAGCAAGGTAACCGCCGCAGATGGCAAAACTATGCTGGAAATCCGCATTCCCGCAAATAGAGGGATCGCCGGTTACGTTGCTTCTACAGGTCAGCCGCTGAACATTCCCGACGCCTACAAAGATCCTCGCTTCGACCCCAGCACAGACAAGCGTACCGGTTACATCACCCGCAATATCCTCTGTTTGCCAGTATTTAACTCTAGCAGCAACCTGATCGGGGTTACCCAACTGATTAACAAAAACCAGGGTAGCTTCACCAGCTCGGATGAAGAATTTATGCGAGCATTTAATATTCAAGCTGGGATCGCGTTAGAAAATGCCAAATTATTTGAAAGTGTACTTTTAGAGAAGCAATATCAAAAGGATATCCTGCAAAGCCTCTCAGATGCAGTGATTTCCACCGATATGGAAGGTCGGATCGTCACGATCAACGATGCCGCTCTAGAATTGCTGGGTTGTCCCCTTCAACACGCTAGCGGTAAAATCAACAAGCAAGTTTGGGAGCAAAAATTGATGGGTCGCCTCGTTTGGGAGGTAGTGCCGATCGAAAATCTGCAAATGCGGTTGCAGGATAGCCTCAAATATGCAGCAAAACACTATGTTCCAGAACAAAGCTTGACCGTGGGTTTGTGGATCGAACCTTCAGAGGACAACTTAGAAGGTGTCAAGGAATCTTCGCCGCAGACCGCATCCCACGAATCTACCAACAACCAACACTCCAAAACAGAAGAAGATACAAAATACTACATTCTCGTTATTCGCGATCGCACCAATCCAGATATTTTCATTCCCTGGAACGAATCTACTACAGGTGACGGTGCCATCCCAACTCGTCCTTACATCCCGAAGGAAAAAGTTAGGGAAATCGAACGCAGCCTCAATTTGACTGTCAACCCCCTCACTAACCCAGAAGGAGGCGTGCGCGGCGGTTTGGTAGTCCTGGAAGACATCTCCCAAGAAAAACGGATGAAAACTACCCTCTACCGCTACATGACCCCCGGTGTAGCCGAACGGGTAATGGCACAAGCTGAAGATTCCTTAATGGTAGGAGAACGCAAAGAAGTCACCATTTTATTTTCCGATATTCGCGGTTACACTACCCTAACGGAAAATCTGGGAGCGGCTGAAGTGGTATCGCTGCTGAATCAGTACTTTGAAACAATGGTAGAAGCAGTCTTTAACCACGAGGGTACGTTAGATAAGTTTATTGGGGACGCTCTTATGGCCGTTTTTGGTGCGCCGCTACCCCTGAAAGACCATGCTTGGTTGTCCGTACAAACCGCCCTAGATATGCGGAAACGCCTTGCGATATTCAACCACCGCCGTATTATTGCCGCCCAACCGCAAATCCATATCGGCATTGGCATCAGTTCCGGAGAAGTCGTTTCTGGCAATATCGGTTCTCAAAAACGAATGGACTATACGGTAATTGGCGATGGAGTTAACCTCAGTTCTCGTTTGGAAGGCGTTACCAAAGAGTACGGTTGCGATATTATTTTGAGCGAGTTTACTTATAACCTTTGTCGCGATCGCATTTGGGTACGGGAACTCGATAAAATCAGAGTGAAGGGAAAGCACGAAGCGGTCACTATCTATGAATTGATTGGCAATCGCACTCAACCCCTGGAAGACCCAACCCAAGAATTTTTGGGTTATTACAATGCCGGACGAGAAGCTTACCTTGCCAGAGACTTTTATCGGGCAATTGCTAACTTTGAAACTGCTCTGAAGATTCGTCCCTTTGACCAAGCGATCTCCGTCCATATAGAACGAGCTAAAAAATATATATTAGATCCACCTCCCGAACATTGGGATGGCGTTCATACAATGGCAACAAAGTAACTATTGAGAATTTTGGATTTTGGATTTTGGATTTTAGATTGAAATTCAATC
>NZ_JACJUP010000575.1:0-4223 GCF_014748295.1 Planktothrix sp. FACHB-1355
CAGCTATTTTGCTCGTGGACGGCTACAACATAATTGGCGCTTGGCCGACGCTGCTACACGAGCGCGATCGCAATGGATTAGAGGCAGCCCGCTGGCAACTGATTGAATCTCTAATCGGCTACACCGCTTTTCAAGGTTTCGGTACTCAGATAGTTTTCGACGCCCAGTATCGAGACACTCCCAGTACTAGCGAAGTCATAACGGAGAATTTATCGATTTCCTTCACCGACTTTGGCCAAACAGCAGATACTTTTATCGAGAAAATCTGTGCTGACTTGCACCACGAGCTGCGGCAATTTCAGCGGCGGCTGATTGTAGCGACATCAGACAGAGCCCAACAACTGACGATCGTAGGTTACGGTGCTGAATGGATGTCAGCACAGCGGCTAGCCCACGAAGTAGAGTTAACCGCTCAGCGCATCCGGCGCAAACACAAACCGCGCAGTCAATCATCAAGTCGTTTCTTAGCCAACTCTCTCGATCCTAAATCCAGACAGCGCTTGGCTGAACTGCGAAATGGATTTAGGTGAGCGCAAAGATTTAAAACTGGCGAAAGTCAGACAGGGTGCAAATTACGGCGATTTTAGAGTCCAAATAAAAAAAATTTGCCAAAGGGCTTGCCAAATCTCTGGAATTACCGTTAATATAGATAAGCGTTGCACAAGCAAAGCACACATTCCTCGGTAGCTCAGTGGTAGAGCGGTCGGCTGTAAGGGACAGAAACAAGTAAATCTTTAAGATTGCTTGCATTACCTAGCAGCGCTACTCGGAAACGAGTAGTGGAAAATCGGGTGAATTCAAGGAAACCGCAGCACTTCGGGTGGCGGCAACCCTGAACCAAGTCTGGCAAAAGGCAGCGGCGATCCGCAGGTAGCCAGAAAGGAGCAGAGACTAAGGATGAGGAGCCTAACCAATAAATCCTACAGCGCCCGACATCCCATGTGGATGATGAGATAGTCCACCCCCTTCGGAAACGTTGGGATAAGTGTAACCGATTGGTCGTAGGTTCGAATCCTACCCGGGGAGTTTTAAAAGAGAGAAACATGAAGGATGAAGGATGAAAAAAACAAACTTCAAACCTACACCTTCAGAGTTTGAAAAGTTCTGGATGCTTGATGCGGACATCACATTTCTCAATCACGGCTCGTTTGGTGCCTGTCCGCTGCCTGTGTTGGAGGCGCAACAGCGCCTGCGACAGCAGATGGAAAGAGAGCCGCTGCGCTTTTTCGTGCGGGAATATGAAGCACTGCTGGATGCGGCAAGAAGCGAGTTAGCTGAGTTTATCGGTGCAGACGCTTCGGAATTGGTATTTGTCCCCAATGCTACAACTGGGGTGAATGCGGTGCTGCGATCGCTCAAATTCAGCAAGGATGACGAGTTGCTGACTACAGATCAAGAATACAACGCTTGTCGCAATGTGCTTGATTTTGTCGCTGCCGAGACGGGTGCGCGGGTGGTGGTGGCAAAAGTGCCTTTCCCGATCGAATCGCCCGATCGAATAATAGAAGCAGTCATGGAAAAGGTGCGATCGCAAACGCGGTTGGTATTATTAGACCACATCACCAGTCAGACAGGCTTGATTTTTCCCATCCAGTCAATAGTACAAAAACTCACCGAACTTGGAATAGATACTCTTATAGATGGTGCCCACGCGCCGGGGATGTTGGCCTTGAACTTGCACCAAATAGGCGCAACCTATTATACAGGCAACTGTCACAAGTGGTTGTGTGCGCCAAAAGGAGCAGCATTTTTGTATGTCCGCCGCGATCGGCAATCCCAGATTCGTCCGATGACCATCAGTCACGGCGCAAATTCTCCACGCACAGACAGATCCCTTTTCCAGCTAGAGTTTGACTGGATGGGAACGGACGATCCCACTGCTTACCTCTGCGTACCGGCAGCAATTAAATTTATGGGATCGCTGCTTGAGGGTGGATGGCCAGAGTTAATGGCACGAAATCGAGCATTAGCACTAGCAGCTAGGCAGACTCTTTGCAAAGCGCTTGGTGTTTCGCCGCCTTGTCCGGATGAGACGATCGCCGCAATGGCAGTTGTACCTTTGCCGGATGCAGTGCCTCATACAGGAAAAGCACCGTTAATCCCCCTGTTGCAAGATGCCCTGTTTAAAAAATTTGGTATTGAAGTACCGGTAGTTCCCTGGCCTACCGCACCAAAGCAGCTGCTTCGCATTTCGGCTCAAATTTATAATACACCAGCACAGTACGAGTATTTGGCTTTGGCGATCGGACAATTAATTGAAGGGTAATTAAGTTAAATCAAATTTGTTTTTCGGTATGTTAGCTATAAATGTAACTAACGATACTTTATTGCATCTATCTCAATAATTATTTAATTAGTTAAATTTTCGGAAACTTTGCGGAGAGTCAGAACTTATTGAAAATAGTTTACTGCAAACTTTTTTCTTCCCCAGTTTTTCACCTTTACGCTTTAAATTGATAATTGTTATACTTCATATAATCGAAGAAGGCGAAAACTAATTATGCTCATAGTTCAACCTGGTTTCTTTCCTTACACTCTGTCGGAAATTTTTGCACGCGCCAGTCGTTCTGGGAGAATTAGTCGCGCCGAATACAATAGATTGACGCTTGCAATGATGCAAAACAGCCTCAGTGAGGAGGAACAAAGTTGCATTAGGCGAATTCAGTATGCGGTGCGTAGAAATCGCATCAAGGTTGTGGCAAGCTCACATTTCTTAGCATCAGTTGCCGATATTGCTTCCTAGCTTACGGATCGGTATAACAGGAGCTAAGCCAGTGGGTGTAATGAAAGTTAAAAATTTTTTATGCAGCTTAATCCATAACTGTTGATTGTTTACAATCGACAGTTTTAAGATTAATTAAGTATATATAAAATAATTATTTATACAGAGGATATTTAACGTTTTAGTTTCAGCGCCAGAGTATCTGGCGCTTGCTATTGAAATGTAAAAAAAACACTGATAGCTGCACTTTAAAATTATGTACATCTTTCAAAAAAATAAAACAAAATGTATCAATTTGTTGAAAATCAGATATAAATCCTCATAAACCTGCTTGATTACAGCTGCTCGCGTCAACTTGTTGTAGAACTGTTGTATGACCAACAGCTCGCTGCCTTCCTGTCCCTTTATTCCTGGGCCCATGATTACCGACCCCCAGTTTTTTGTGGGCCGTAAAACAGAATTAGAGGCCATTACCTCCCGGATGACAGGCGCTCAACCAATCAGCATCAATATTGTGGGCAAAAGGAGTATCGGCAAATCTTCCCTGCTGTATCACTTTTTCCAGACTTACGAACAGCGAGTGCAGAATCCCAATCGTTATGTTGGGATTTACCTCGACCTTCAAAACTCACAGTGTCACGATGAGATAGATTTCTATCATGCCGTAGCCAGACAATTGTTCAATCAGCCCAAGGTGCGATCGCAACGAAGCTTAACCAGACCTTTTCAAGTTACATCCTTCGATCGTCAGGCATTTTCTGCTGTACTGGGAGAGTGGAAACGGCAGGGAGTTTTACCAGTACTTTGCTTAGATGAGTTTGAAGCTTTATTCCACCATCCCAAACAATTTGATGCCGGATTTTTCGATAATCTCCGCTTTTTAATTAATGGTAACAGTTTGATGCTAGTGGTAGCTTCGCACAGAAAACTCGATTTTTATGGCAAACGATATAATTTAACTTCTTCTTTCTTTAATTTAGCTTACGTACTGACTCTAGGGGAACTTACGGAAGAGGAAGCAAGAGAACTGGTAAGTTTACCTGCCAAAACAGGTGCCCCTGCTGCTTTGAGAAACGATGAGCAACGCCTCGCCAGACAGTGGGGTGGATGTCATCCTTATTTATTGCAATTAGCAGGTAGTTTGTTGTGGGAAGCGCGTCAGCAAAAGCAAAAAGTTGGTTGGGCAAAAGCTAAATTTGAACAACAAGCGCGTCGCATCCCTAAAGGTTTTTGGAACATTACTTCATCAGCAAAGTATTTTGGCAAAACTGTTAGCGGTATAGCACTCCTCATTTTGGTGGTTGCGGTTGTTGTAAGTTTGGTGAAACAGACGCAGGTTTTGGAGGCACTTCAAAAAGTCCTGGGCAAGTGGTGAGCGAACTAAAAATAGCAACAGTTTTGGTAGCAGGAAAGTCAACGGTTGTAAGATTCTGCCAAAAAGCCCTCATCGTTAAGTTTTAGTTTCTTTCTGTAGTACTGCCTGCAATATTTGCTTGCGAGC
>NZ_JACJUP010000576.1:0-4291 GCF_014748295.1 Planktothrix sp. FACHB-1355
GACTTTTGACTTTACTTCCTTCGCGGTGGAAGATGTGATACTACTGCTACGTAGAACTTATACATTGCCAGACATAACTCCCTTCCCACCCACCCAAGTAAACTTATAAAATCCCCTGCCCCCTTTACCAGCATGGCTTACAGCGATTTTACACTAGAAAAAGTACAGAAAGCTTTTGGTTTAACGATTTCCGATCGCGTGAATCTCTTTGCTAATATTCCCGAATTAGAAAGCAGCAATTGGCTGAAAGAAACCCTTGATTATAATGTGCCGATCGCATTGGGTAGCAATACAGAAAAAGCCCGCTCTGAACTGATTATCGCGCCTATTTTAGTCGAACTGAGAAAACAACTTAATTCGGAGATAGGTTTGTTTTCAGGAATTGATTTTACTGTCGATCCAAACAGAGGATTAAACGGAAGTTGTGATTTTATCATCAGTAATTCACCTCAATTACTAATTTTAAGAGCGCCTGCAATTATGCTAGTAGAAGCGAAAAAAGAAAATATTAATGCCGGATTGGGTCAGTGCGTGGCTGAAATGGTAGCGGCTCAGATTTTTAACGAACGGGAAGGAGAGGAAGTCGCCGATATTTATGGAGTGGTAACAACAGGAGAAATTTGGAAATTTCTTAAACTAACAGGAGAATTAGTCCAAATCGATTTGGTTGAATATTTTCTCAATAACATCAATAAAATTTTAGGTATATTAGCCAGCGCCGTTCCAAAAAATAGCTCCTAGCCATAGCTTTCAGACGCTAAATCTGAGTCTTTGAATATAGCTTCCGTTTTGAGTTTTGCATAATCTAAAATCCTCTCATCCTCTTATCCAAAATGTTTGACAATCCCGAATTTATCGCCAACCCTTACCCAACTTACAGCGATCTGCGATCGCACAGCCCAATCCATTGGGTTGATATTTTGGGCGGAGCTTGGCTATTACCACGTTATGACGATGTTGTCAATGCTTTGCGCGACCCGCGCCTTTCCGCCCAACAAAGCGACTTGTTTTTTGCCGATTTTCCCCCTGAAATGCAAGGAGAATTTGCCGAATTCAATCGCATTTTTGGGATGTGGTTGCTATCTCTTGACGGTGCGGAACACAATCGCGTGCGTAAGCTGATGAACAAAGGGTTTAAGATGGCGCTGCAAAATCTGCGACCCCGGATTCAAAAAGTAACCGATTTGCTGCTCGATCGCGTGCAAGCTACCGGAGAATTCGACTTGATGCGCGATTTTGCCCTGCCTTTCCCCATGCTGGTGATGGCGGAAATGCTGGGGGTAGATTCTCAGGATCGAGATGATTTCATTTCCTGGTCGGAAGATATTCTCATCATAGCAGATGCGCCGCAAGTTACCCTGGAATTGGCACGCCAAGCTCAAAAAAGTTTGATCGCCCTTAACGAATATTTTCGCACTATCATTGCAGAACGGCGTCAGAATCCGGGCGACGATTTGATTAGTTTTTTGATTCACGCGGAAGAAGATTCTGTTCTGACAACTGATGAAGTTATCGCCCAATCTTCCCAATTAATTGCGGCTGGATATGCTTCGATTCGCAATTTTTTGGGCAATGGAATATACTTGTTGTTGAAGCATATTGACCAATGGGAAATCTTGCGGAATAACCCATCTTTAATGCCAAATGCTTTGCGAGAATTGTTGCGTTATGAAAGTTCGGCTCAATTTGCCACTCGCTTTGCTAGGGAAGATTTCTTTCTGCACGATCGACTAATTAAAAAAGGCCAAACAGTGATCGCCTTAATCGGTTCCGCCAATCGCGACCCGGAGAAATTTCCCAATCCCGACGTTTTGGATATCACTCGCAACGCCGACCATCATCTCGCTTTCGGCTACGGCGCACACGCTTGTCTGGGCGCTACCCTCACCTACATTCAAGCGGAGATTGCTTTCCTGACTGTAATTCAAAGAATGCCGAATTTACGATTGGTTAACGATACACCAGAATGGAATCCCGGCTTGCTTTTTAGAGGATTTAATTCGCTACCGCTGCTTTTTTGAGGACATATAATTTCAACCATTACAATCGCATCAAAATTTACCTCAACGATCGCATCATGAACAACTCCCATACAATCCCCATCGCCCAAAACCCCAACAATGCCAAAACCTTTGCCCAACGCGGTGAAAGCTACCGTCAGATGAAACGCTATCCGGAAGCATTGGCAGATTTTAACAGAGCGATCGCACTTTCGCCAAATTACGCTTGGGCTTACGCACACCGAGGCGTTGTTTATCGGCGGTTGTTGCGTTATGAGGAAGCATGGGCAGATTTTAACAAAGCGATCGAACTCAAACCGGATTATGCTTGGGCTTATGCTTATCGGGGCGTGATGTGCAGTATTGCCAATCGCTATGCTGAAGCGGTGGTGGAATTCGATCGCGCGATCGCACTTGATGAGACGATCGGTAAGTATTGGGGTAACGAACGCGGTTTTCCTCTCATGCGACTGGGACGGTACGCCGAAGCAATGGAATGTTACGAGCAAACCTTGACAGCAAGACCGAATGACCCTCTTGCCGTCTATTGTATTGCTGTTAACCAGACTCTTTGGCAAGGATTGGCGAAAGCGCAAACCGAAATCGATCGAGCGCGGACTGTATTGCAGTCGATGGTGGATGCAGAAGAAACCCAGTTTCTCAAAGAAACCCGGTTTCTCAAAGAAACCGGGTTTCTGTCTAACTCCGATCATCCCCAAGAAACCGGGTTTCTGTCTAACTCCGATCATCCCCAAGAAACCGGGTTTCTGGCTAACTCCGACGAAACTGCCAATCCAAAATCCCAAATCCCAAATCTAAAATGGTATGGTGGCAGCGATATCGCCCTTTACGCATTGGGCGGTTTGGCTGTATTGGCAGGGGACTTTGACAAAGCATTGAACTATTTGCAAGCAGCCATATCCGTTGAATACGACCTCAACGTCGAGATGGTGCGTAATGACCCCGCTTGGTTTAATTTGCACAGCGATCCCCGCTTTCAAACGTTAATTAATCGCAAAAATTCTTGCTCTTAAAGGTTAAGGATGGTATATATCGAGTCATAATGCTAAAAATTTGCACCTACCTAAAGAGGGACTTAATTTTGAGCAAGCTATACGAGTTATTGACCGATTTGGCCACCAATCCCCAGAAACAGGCTGCATTTGCCCAGTCTCCCACCGCAGTGATGGATGCGGCAGGGTTAACAGAAGTCGAGCAAGCCATTGTCAAGAGCGGCGAAAGAGCTACAATTATCGCTGCTTTTGCAGACGAACTGCCTGTATTGTCTATTGCTTTTCGGGAACCCGATCCAGATCCTTCTCCCGATCCAGATCCTTCGCCTGCACCTGATTCTTCCCCAGATTCACAACCTTCCGAGGGAATTTAGTCAACCACTGTCTAACAGCAGCGCGTTCCGAGAAGAACTCAAAGATTAGCAAGACAGGAGATAATTGTGACAGAAGAAGAAAATTTGAAAATAGTGCAGACAATAGTCCAAAACTATGAAGAAGGCAAAGCTCTCACACCATCAGAAGAATACTTGGCAAAAGATATAGAGTGGATTGTATCTGGATCGATCGACGATCCATTAACTGGTCGATATGTTGGCATCGAACAGGTAGAGCAGCTTTTCGCAATATTCAATCACATAGTAGATGGAGGACGACACGAGACAAAAGAGTACATTGTTCAAGGTGACAAAGTTGTCGTATGCGGGGAGGAAAGAATCCAGTTCAAGAACAACGGTCGTAATGTGCAAAGCAGTTTTGTCTATGTGATTACTCTGCGTGAAGGCAAAATTGTCCAGTGGCGAGTAATTTATGGTTATCCCTAATGGGAGACAGTTTCAGATTTAGCTTGTTAAAGTAACTTTTAATCAAGGTTGGGTTTATTTATCAACCCAACTTTGTTTTGCCATTATTACTTTATTTACTTACATTTAAGTTAATTAAGAACAAATTAAGATGAATATAACATTTTCAGGCTACCAAATAACTAAAAAACTCCACGAAAGCGATAATTCGTTGGTCTATCGCGGAATTCGGCAACTAGATAAACAATCAGTTATCCTCAAGATACTCAAGGAACTTTACCCACCGCCGGAAAAAATTGCTTGGTTCAAGCGAGAGTATGAAGTCATTTGTAACCTGAACCAAGCTGGCGTAGTAAATACCTACAGTTTGGAAAGAGATAGCAACCGCTGGGTGATGGTATTAGAAGATTTTGGAGGTACATCTCTAGCCCAGTTGATGCAAGCAGAAGAAACTTCTTCCCCAACTCCTATCCTTGTC
>NZ_JACJUP010000577.1:0-4291 GCF_014748295.1 Planktothrix sp. FACHB-1355
GGAGATTATACGGGTTCGCCTCGTTCTTTAAAGATTGTAAGCGTTCGTAAATTTGGATCGGGTTGCTCTTCTAACTCATTATTGAGCAGCGAGCGAACATAACTCGGTGGTTCCTCCGTTAGTTCAATTTCGTTGTAAATTTGCCGATAGCCGTCTAATTCGCCATTTAACTCCCGACGAACGCTTGGGGTAAGCTCTTCAAAAATTGCCTCCTCAACTTCTAGGATAAATTCTCTCCAATATCTAAAAACCCGACTTGGTAAATCACCTTTGCCATATCCACGGCAGCAGACCAAACAATGCCAAGGACTTACATAACTCAGTAAATTTCTAAAGTGTGTTGCTTTGCGGCCTTTAATGCTTCGCAAGTAGCGGACTGCAAAAGCAGACAAGATAGAGCAACCATAGCTTTCCTCAACAGGGTAGTAAGTTGCACACTTCCAAGGCAATTGTTGGAACGTGTTCCAATTTGAGTAAAGACAGTACAAAGGAATACGTGCAGGCGGCTTTTGTAATGCGTTCTGGATAAGAGTGTCACATTGAAACGGTGAATATTTATCTTTCTGGTAATGAAGATGTTTGAAAGAGTTTGTTTTCATATCTATGACTTTAGCTTGTACTCTAAAACCAATCCATTTTCTGCTAGAGCCTGTGAACCACCACTCCCAATCAGCACCGTTTAAACCTTCTTCAGGTTTGCTGAATGTTCGGCTATAAACCTCTGATGTGTGTCGGATTTTTAACTCAAGAATATTTAAATCTGTTAAAGTTTATTCTCCAATTTGACAATCTACAGAACGTCCTCTTGCAAGAGTATCCCATGTCCATAAAGCACGGCTTCTGAAGGTATCACAAAGAGTTGGGTGCATTGGAAATAAAAACCAGGAATAACAAATAGCTATAAGAGCAGGATTTCGATCTTAGCCTACAAGAATACTGGATCGGTTGAATCGATCGTACTACTAACAGGTTAGAAGCCAGCTATATTAGGCTGCTGGCAAACTACGAGTTCTTGCTTAGACAACTGCGCCTCTGTTAGTTTTCTTACAGCGCAGCGAACCTACGCTCCCTGTTGGGCCAACCATGCGTCTAAATCAGACAGATTAGAGAAATCCAGTAATGCCTCTGCCAATGATTCCAGTTGGGTAATGGATAGGGGATCAATTTGTACTCTGACTGACTCAGGCACTTCTCCCACTCGTCGAGTAAGTTGGCGCAAGATCAACAATTTCGCCTCATCTTCTCTAGCCTCCTGATACACCCGTGTTTGCTGTAAGCTAATTCCCAACATCGCTTCTACCTCCGCTCGGCTCAACTGAGTAAACTTATACACCATAATTGTCGTTACCATCTCTAGGATGGCACGACTTGTTTCTGATGGTAATTCCTGTTGCGATCGCGCCAACAAATTTCGAGCTTCTATCGCTGCTTGATTTTCTTGAAGCGTTATTGGTTGAATCAATTATACTACTAATAGGCGATACGCAAGTAAGCGATTTTACTCCAAGATGTAGAGTCAATTCATGAATTGACTCTACATTTGTAGTGAATGAGGCGATAAAATGCGTAAGTCCTACTTAACTTGAGTGTGGGCGGACGTAAACAAGCGGAAATAAAGGGATTGGAAAAACTCCTTAATCGGAAAGGCAATATAACTAATGGGATTAATGGTAACAATAATGTTCCGGAAATCCCGCTTTGCTAAAGCGACGATCGCCCAAGAGACCCATCGGGCAGACATGACACCATAGGGATTTAGCTGGCTCTTAAATGGCCCCAGTATCAATTTGCGGATAATGCAGGGAGCATCGAGGCGACGCAGAGTAATCAAGTCTCCCAGTGTTCTTTTTGACAATTCGTACAAAGGACTTAAAGCCGGATTCACTTCTGCTTCGGAGGTATTAATCCAGAGTTCTTTGATAGCTTTGTGGTCGGATTCTGTGACAGTACTGAGAAATAATTCAGCTAATTTCAGTGCGGAAAAAGTGTTGATTTCATAAGACTTTTGGATGGCTTCAGGAGAGCGATCTCCGTACACATTTACACCGTGGTTAACAATCAAAATATCAACGCTTTTCAGACGGGTCATCAAGTCTGCCTCAGCCCCTAACTGCCACTGCAAAACTTCAATTCCCGGCTTAAATTGTGCATCTTTGCTAGTAGTTAACGCGACTATTTTAGCTCCCTGAAGCGACAATTCCTCCATCAACGCCTGTCCCAGAGTGCCGGAGGCTCCGGTAATTGCTACCACTTTTCCTTTGAGAGATAAACTCGTTCCCAATACCTTGTCTACTACGGTAAAGTAACCGCAAAAGTAGGCATTGCCTTGATCGAAATGGTGTCGCCAATGATAAGTACGATTCACCGTCCATCGCGACGGAATTTCCACCAAATCCCCAGGTTTATGGGTTAAATCGGTTTGGAGGAGCAGCCCTTGGGAACGAGCGATCGCAGGAATCAGGAACATCAGAGAATAGAGACAGCCGAGCCACATTCCATAGTTCTGAGCCAGTCCTGCGACTAGAGCAGTTGACCCCACCATAACTAGGGCTTCGGGCACATCGTTGTACCACTGGGCTTTCTTGTACATTTCTAAGCTCGTCATGCTCAAATCGCGACGATAAGCTTTGTGGTGCAGGGTATGGTAGCTCTGTAACGGTTTCCAATAATGTCCCGCGAGGTGGTAGACATCCCGCACCAGTTCCGCAAAGATGACAGAGACGAGTCCCAGGAGTAATTGGATGAATATTTGACTGTATACCAGTTGGAAGTCCATATAGCAGTTTGAAGCCTAGCCAGTTTACGATCGTATTTCCATAAATTATCGCTAAATGTAACGTAATGTATAGCAAGTAGTGGTTTATCTCTATAAGTTGCGAATCTAGAAAGCGATCGCCGATGGTCAGCGAGAAACTAACCCTACATGACGAAACAGAGACAGATAAGCCATAAATGCACGCAGCTACTTTGGAGCATTTTGCTCGTGCTGGCAATTTGGAATTTGCCGCAATGCGCTCTGGCAGATGTCAGCCAACAGGACATTAATGCGATAATTCGCACGCGGGAGATGGCTGTGCAAGCTCTCAATTCTCGCGATTTTTCCAAAATTGAGCCTTACTTACATCCAAATTTCACGATTACAACGGTCGATAACCGCGTTTTCCATAAGGTGCAGGATTTTGAGAAGTACTGGAATCAGCAGTTTTCCAGTTCGATCGCAAAGATCGCAATGGAAGTTAAGGTGGACGATCCCAGAAGGTTCCTTTCCCCGGAGACGGCGATTTCTTACGGAGATGCGATCGCCACTTTTTCTTTCCGGGATGGCAATCAGGCTACGATGGCGATGCGGTGGACAGCAGTCCTGCAAAAGTTTCAGGAAAAATGGACGATCCAATCGCTGCATTTTTCTGCCAACTTACTGGATAATCCGGTACTGAACGGTACACAGCGCATAGGTCGCGTTATGGCGATCGCCGCAGGGGTAGGCGGCTTCCTGTTGGGGTTAATTGCAATGCTGCTGTGGCGTCGCTGGCGCAAACAACCAACGGAAAGAGATAGCCAGTAAAGTGGGAATAAGTAACTATCGGTCAAGTAATGATATTAGCGTCGATCGCGATCGTCGTTTCAAAGCAACTCTGGTAGTTTTACTTGTCTGGGGTATGGTGAGTTTGCTGCACTGGCGATCGGATTTGCAGTGGCTAATTGTAGGATTAACAGCACTCCTGTCCGTTCAAACGGTACGGATGCTGATGGCAAAACCGATTTCTGTGGCAAGCGAGGATATTGCTTATTTGCCCACCGTGTCGATTTTGGTTCCCGCGAAGAATGAAAGTGCAGTTTTAGCCGATTTAGTTCATAGCTTATTCCAATTGAATTATCCAAGCGATCGCCTAGATATTTGGATTATTGATGATGGCAGTACCGATGCAACCCCCCAGATTTTAAGCAAATTACAAACTCAATTTCCCACATTACAGGTGCATCGACGCGCATCGAAAGGCGGTAAAGCAGGGGCGCTAAATGCCGTTTTTGCCTCTACCCAAGGAGAGATTGTGCTAATTTGCGATGCCGATGCTCTGGTTCCTGCGAATTTCTTGGGGGAAATTGTACCCTTATTTCAGGATAGGGCGATCGGTGCGGTGCAAGTACGAAAAAGTATTTCTAATGCTGATACGAATTTCTTAACTCGCTGTCAGCAAATGGAAATGAGTTGTGATTGTTTTCTACAAATTCATCGCATTGCCGTTGCCGGAATGTCTGAGCTACGGGGTAATGGAATGTTAGTGCGTCG
>NZ_JACJUP010000578.1:0-4289 GCF_014748295.1 Planktothrix sp. FACHB-1355
ATGGCAGGCCAAACTGGAGCAAGGAATTCAGCACTCGAGCAGATGCTAGGATATGGCAAAAATTCCAGATCGCATTTTCCCAAGGATGAGGAGATACATCAGGAGCTCGTGGCAAGGAAACGCGATCGCTACCGGGTAGACAACCCTTACCTGTTTTGGGAGCGCGATCGCTACCAAATGGAAAAGCGTTATCTTTGCAAAGACGGACAGCTAATGTGGTGTCACGTCACCGGTTATTTGGTACGCGATAGCGAGGGTAACCCCGAATTTGGCATTCGCATGGTAGAAGACGTCACCAAGCACAAGCAAACTCTCAAGCAGCTACAGCATTATCAGGAACGCTTGGAAGATATGGTCGGAGAGCGTACCGCCTTCCTTGCTAAAGTAAACGAACAGTTGTCTTGGGAAGCGACTCACGATGCGCTCACCGGACTGATCAACCGTCGCGAATTCGAGCAGCGTCTGGAAGCAGCTGTGTTGGGTGCCAGAAAACAAAATCAAAAGCATACCCTGTGTTATCTCGACTTAGACCGATTCAAAATTGTTAACGACACTTGCGGTCATGCTGCTGGTGACGAGCTGCTACGTCAGCTCAGCGCTATGTTGCAAACTCACGTGCGCCAGACCGATATTTTAGCGCGACTCGGCGGTGATGAATTTGCCTTACTGCTCTATAATTGCCCTCTTCAGCAAGGACTTAAAGTAGCGCGATCGCTCAAAGAAGCGATCCAAACTTTCCGGTTTGTATGGCAGGATAAAACTTTCAGTCTCGGCGTCAGTATCGGAGTAGTACCCCTGACTGACTGCCAAACTTACGGTCATGTGGTTTTACAAAATGTAGATAAGGTATTGAGCGCAGCTGACGCTGCTTGCTACCAAGCTAAAAATAAAGGGCGCAATTGCGTACACATCTACAAACCTAACGATGAAGATTTGGCACAACAGCGAGATCAAAAACAATGGATCGCCAGAATCAATCAAGCGATCGGTGAAAACGATACAGATAAAACTCAGAGCGAATATTCCCAAACTTCGGAACTGGCAGATAACAAGTTTTGTTTGTACTATCAACCGATAGTTTCTGTTGGTTCCCATCGCTTTGTCAGAGAATATCACGAAGTTTTACTGCGTTTGGTGGATGAAAAAGGGGAGGTGATTCCGCCAATGGCTTTTCTCCCAGCAGCTGAGCGATACAACCTCATGCCAATTATCGATCGCTGGGTGATAAGCACATTCTTGGCAAAGCAGGCTCGCCAAGGTAGGGAGATGCAACATCGTTCTCTTTATGCGCTCAATCTTTCTACAGCTAGCATTAACGACGAAAATTTTATTAACTTTCTGTATGAGCAGTTCTCGCTCCACGAAATCTTGCCTGAGACGATTTGCTTTGAAATTACTGAA
This sequence comes from Planktothrix sp. FACHB-1355, assembly GCF_014748295.1. Classification (NCBI taxonomy): domain Bacteria; kingdom Bacillati; phylum Cyanobacteriota; class Cyanophyceae; order Oscillatoriales; family Microcoleaceae; genus Planktothrix; species Planktothrix sp. FACHB-1355. Next base: position 1,402 of record NZ_JACJUP010000578.1, read on the forward strand.
AGCGTTGCGCTCTCAAATTTTAGCCAAACAAATAAGCTCATCCGCGCTCTCAAGTATTTAGGTTGCCGAGTAGCTTTAGATGATTTTGGTAGCTGTATTTCTTCTTTTGCTTATCTTAAACAGTTACCTTTGGATTATTTAAAAATAGCTGGAGATTTGATAGAAGGCATTTTGGATGACACAATTACTTACGAGAGCGTCAAAGCAATCAACAATATCGCTCATGTTATGGGTATTGAGACGATCGCCAAGTTCGTTACCAATGCCTCTATCCTGGAAAAAGTAAAGGATATTGGGGTAGACTACGCTCAGGGTTATGGCATCGCCGCCCCCCATCCCTTAGTGACTAAACCCAGCCCAATATACCCAGAAATATGGTTGGAAAGGCGTTGTTCTTAAGTTGAATTAATTGATATGCAAACGGTTCCGCACATCGGCACTTTATACGTTGTGGCAACTCCAATCGGCAATCTGGAAGATATGACGTTCCGGGCAGTGCGAATTTTGCAAATGGTGGATACGATCGCGGCGGAAGATACCCGCCATACAGGAAAACTTTTGCAGCATTTTCAAATTGCTACGCCCCAGATAAGTTACCACGAACACAATCGTCAGCAACGCATTCCGGAGTTAGTAGATCTGTTGAAGCAGGGAAAATCGATCGCTCTCGTCAGCGATGCCGGTATGCCGTTGATTTCCGATCCAGGATACGAGTTAGTTCGAGCTTGTATCTCCGCAGAAATACCGATAGTACCTATTCCCGGTGCTAGTGCGGCAATTACAGCTTTAAGCGCATCTGGGTTATCGACAGACCGATTTGTGTTTGAAGGTTTTTTACCTGCAAAAGGGTCAGGCCGAAAGGAGCGTTTGGAAGCTTTACAAACAGAATCCCGAACTATTATTCTATACGAATCTCCCCATCGCTTGCGGCAAACTTTGCAAGATTTGGCAGATGTTTTGGGTGAAGACCGGCAGCTAGTCTTGGCAAGGGAGTTAACTAAATTGCACGAAGAGTTCTGGCGGGGAACGATCGCAGAGGCTATACTTGCTTATTCGCAACGGGAGCCCCAAGGGGAATTTACTCTCGCCCTAGCAGGTCTCCAGCTAGAAAAGCCTAATTTTTCCGAGGAAACCCTTAAATCCGAGTTACAACAGCTACTCGGTCAGGGAATATCTCGTTCGCAAGCCAGCCGCCAGCTCGCAAAAGCAACCTCTCTGCCGCGTCGTTTGATATATCAGCTCGCGCTCTCTCTTCCTGTTGTAGAAATATAAGACAAACTCGAGCTGCCTTCATCAAAATTTTACAGAAATCACCCTAAATTAAGGTTATATTCTTTAAGATAAACAGGTTAAAAAAACTACAACAGCCGTCTTACAAAAGCTGCATGATTACATCCAGCTATGTTTTGCTACGGCTATGCCGATCCTATTGGTATTAGGGGTGTATCATGACAGCATTGCTATTTGCGTCTTCCGCAACAGCTTATGTTTTTTCCGGCATGATTTGCTATCTGCTCTCGATCGGCAGTGGCAAGGAATATCGGCAGGAGTATAAATCGATTAACCCTACTCTTGTCAAGGCGTTAGTCAGGCTTTGGATAACAGCTTTGTGGCCCATTTGGATAATCGGGGAAATTACAGGCGAAGAAGGGATCGCTGAAACGTTAGCAGTCAATCCCATTAGTTGCTCGGATTCGGAAGTAAGCTTAGTAGAAGAAAGTCAGTTTAGCAATCAATAGTTTTGAAATACCTCTTTAGAAAACATTTCCGATAAGGTACGCAAATAGGGTAAGAAGACAGCGACATCTTCTAAGCGCAGACGATCGTGCAATTCCCAGACGATCGCTTGGAGCATATCCTGCACTAATGTCCAGCTCACCCCCAATCGGGGATACAACATTACGCATAAGGGAAACAGCTCCTGTTGTACCGAGAAAATGTTACCTTGAAGAACGCATAAACACAAATATACTTGAAACATCTCCACATCTCGGATGCTGGATATTTTCACCTTTTCGTCGCTGACAAGGCCACTGTAGCTTTGATAGCCCGGATGCTGACGACAGACGCGATCGAAAACAGCATAGGCTATATTCGTACTCGCGGGTAAAAGATGCTGAACTGCTAAGAGTTGGGGCGAATTTAAAGGCAGATCGGCAGCTGCTTTGTAAGCCGCTTGCAACGGCATATACATATGGTCGTCCATGACCTTTAAGTAAGACTGAAACAATGCTTGCTCCGATTTCGATAGAGATGCCAGCAACTTTTGGCCCGTGTAGTGGAACTGCATACTCACAAATCCGATCGCACGGGGATCGACGCTGGTGTACTTCTGCCTCACCCGACCGCAATCTGCACCCAAAATGACCGATAGGCGTGCAGGTGGGATCTCTTTAGTATAAGCATTTAGAGCTTTTTGAAATAAATTGCGCGTATCTGCGGCAATCTCCAAGGGGTTGATTAAATCGGGATTGATGCGGTGGCGTCGCATTTCCTCTCCCAGCAACGTTTCCGTCAAAGACCAAGCTTGGGCGCTAGCCAAAGTCAGATTCTGGCTCAATTTGTTTGCTGTGCGAGTTCTACCCTCCAAAGAAGATACTTCCATCAGAGTTTCCAGCTTTCTCGGTTGCTTTGCATCTTCAGCGGCAGTTACGGAGAGAAAGTATTTCCGTGCCCATAATGCCGCCAGAGAGTGCAGTTTCAATTCCGATGCTTGGGATTGGACGGCTGTAAGTTTGGGAGATTTAAAGTTAACCCCTGTAGATGCAAAGGATTGAGTCATTCTTTTTGCCCTGAATCTGGTAAAATATGTCAAAAAAGTTTAAAAATAGCAAATAAAGTAGCTTTTAGACTGTTGGCCTAACGCTAGTTTATTTTCAGACGAGAAT
>NZ_JACJUP010000579.1:0-4277 GCF_014748295.1 Planktothrix sp. FACHB-1355
GCCACCCTGATGTTAAACATTGTAATGCTTCACGTCTGACATCTATTCGTTTATCAAACTGAATAATATTTTTTAGCCATTCTAATGTTTCTGGGTGATCTCTCCAATAAATAGCGATTATTGAAATGATTTTAGTCATTTCTTCGTGACAAATAACCCATTCCGATCTATCTAGATGTAGATTTTTTATAGGCAAATTATTTATTATTTCATTTTCATCTATTACTTCTAAAGCAATAATGTCTTTCATTTTATTTAACAACTTTTCTGATGTGGCGGAAAGTGTATTTTGATTTCTCACTTCACCCAAGCAATCAAACGCCAAAAATAAGTTTAGATGCTTTTTGCTATTACCATTTTGTTGAATTAAATAATCAATCAATTCCCCAGCAAACTTCTCTCCCAACATTCCCACAATTAGCCGCAAAACTTCATGCCAACGCTCATCTTCCCAGTGTTTGCCAAATACCTCATTTTTCAAATAATCCAAATCGATTTTTCTATCTTTCTCAAATTGCCAGACAAACTCCCAAGCGCAGAAATATTCCAAAAAAGTGCGATGCACGAAAGCATAGTAATCTGCACCAACAGAACATAAAATAAAATTACGTACCCGCAATTGCTCGATGGTTAATCTGGCAACTGTTCTGGCATCGGGGATTTCAATAGACTTCAAATAATTATACAAAATTCTCTCTAAATCTTCCCCTGCAATCAAGTTACCAGCTAAACCTTTTTCATTCGCCTGCATATAGTAAGCAACCTGACGCAGCATTGCCTGCTTATCTTTGTAATCGATATTTTCTAACTTGAAATTACTCTTTAAAGTTCGTTCAAAATCCCAATGATGCAGCAATAACCGCGATGATTGATTGTACAGTTCCGGTCTATCTCTTGGCAATTCTTGATTGCGGTTCAAAATCGCCATCATCGTCAGCAAGAGGGGATTTCCTGCTAGTTCTCGAATCGCGGAAGATTCCCGAATTGCTTTTTTCAAGCGTTCCCGTTTTTTGACTTTATCGCCTTCATCATTATAAGTGCGATCGTGCCAACGTTGAATAAAATCTTCGATTTGTTCCGGCTCTAAATCTTGCAGCATGAAATGGCGAAATTCCGCATCTCGCAGCTTTTGCGCTTTGTACCCGATAACGCGAGAAGTCACGATTACCCGCACTTTTGGATAGTCGTTAGTAAAGCGATGGATATCGGTAATTACTTCTTCTCTTCTAGCAGAATCAAATATTTCATCCAATCCATCAAACATGACAACTGCATCACCAGCTTTTAATTTTTCATTTAATTGATGTTGGGGTAAATGACAAACTACGCCGCTACCAGCATGGAAAAATTCCAAAAAATCTTTACAGTTTCTATCTTCGCGGTTGAGACTATAGGCGCGTAACTCAATCAACAAAGGTATCGGCTGCAAAGGCAATTCATTCGGCGGTAATTCTGCCCAATTTAAACTAATCCATTGCAACAAACTAGATTTACCCGCACCTGGGTCGCCCAAAATTACCAGATATTTGTAATTGCGATCATCGAGAATTTCTGAGATCGATCGAATTCGCTCTTGCTGATAACTTTGTTGCCACCTTTCTAACTCTTCCGGCGAAAATTCTCGCTCTAATTCACCCCTTTCTTGCAACCGTTTTTGATATTCTTTCGGAATCTCATAAACTTTCGGCAAAAACTCTTGACATTCCCGCACGTTTTGCGGTATAAACATTTGCCATAACTTCAATTGGTTATAAGCATAGCCGTCGCGATCGATACTATCTAACTTCAAATTACCGTATCGTTCCCGAATTCCTTCCTGATATTTCCGCAAATCGAAATCGGGAGTAATTACCCGCGTATTTTCGGCAATTTCTGCTAGAGTTTGAGCTTTGAAAATTTCCCGCAAATCATCGGATTCTTGAATAATTGCTTTCGCTTTCTTCAAATACCGTTTCCCCAACTTTTCCCAATCAAATTCTGACGGCAAAGGCGGTAAATTAAGCTGCTTCCACTTTTCAGCTAACGTCTTAGTATCTAAAATATGGCATTCGTATTGAAAAGCATTACCTAAAGTTTCGGCAACCGCTTCATCTTTAATAAATTGTTTTAACGGTTTGATATATTCTTTTAACTTTTCTTCATCAAAATCAGCATCTTCCAATTCTTGCTGTACCAATTGCAAAAACTCTTTTAATGCTTTTCCCGCCGCAATATCTAGCGGTTCTTTGCTGGGAAGCTGAATTACCTTATTTAAGCAACCTTTAAAAATATCTTTCGCCCAATCTTTGGTTGCTTCCTTCGCCAAATCTTCCAAAATCGGCTTAAACGCAAATCCTACCGCCTGCGTCACACCCCAAGCAACTAACCAGTCAATCATATCGCTATACCCAAGATTCGATCGCGTCTCGTAAAACTCAACCGTAGCACTAGGAACTTTATTTAGTATAAACCGCAGATAAATACAGATAAATACAGATAGCGCAAATACATCTGTGTTCATCTGTGGTTTTTTCTTCTTTGCATCCCCTTGCGGGGAATAGTTTTTCTAAACCAAGCACTTAGCTAATTTTGCTTTGAGCCTGATTCAGACCTTAAAAATCTGAAAAGGCTCATTTTTGTTGCTTATAAAGTTTCCATCCCCTTGCGGGGAATCTCGATTTTAACACCCTTTTGCTTCCCATCAAAGAAAATATGAAAGGGTTCTTTTTTTTTGCTAATAAAGCCTGTACAACCATGAAAAACTTTCAACTCTGTTAGTTTCAAACGCTTAGCTGATAAGCTATCTGAAGTGGTCAACGAATCTATTTACTTTTTTAGGTTCGGACAGCCCCTTCATATTTTCATAAAAATAGTATACCGGAAACGCTAAACTTGTCAACTTAAGAAATGTTAATATTTTCAAGTCAGAAAATTTTATCCAGTATCGTTTTTAATTTCTTGAAGTAACCAATGTAGTTGTAAGCTATCTAGAGCGATCGACAAATCTACTTACTTTCCCAGGTTCGCACAACCCCTTCATACTTTCGTAATAATACAATACTGGAAGCGCCTAAAGTTTTGAATTTAAAAAATGTTAAAAGTTTTCGTATACGGCACGCTCAAACCGGGGGAATCGAACTATCAGCGATACTGTGCTGGTAAAGTAGTGCAAGAGGAAAGATCGATCGCCTACGGTGAGCTTTTTCACTTACCTGCTTTTGGTTATCCCGCTATGACGACGGGGTACACCCGAGTCCAAGGTTATGTGCTTACCTTTGCCGATGCGGATGTTCTCCACAAGCTTGACCAACTGGAAGATTACGACCCGCAACGGCTACCGGAGGAGAATCTTTACGATCGCAAACAAATCGAGACCTATAATTTAGACGGGCGATCGCAAGGTATTGCCTGGGCCTATTTCATGACCAGCGAGCGAGTGGAAGGTTTGGGAGGTATCTTCATCCCATCAGGCTGGTGGTTTTCCTCAAAATATTTTTGAGTTTATCTACCCGGATTGTAATAGGAGCTATGTTCGATCGTGTTTATGGGTGCTGCCACCGACGCTTTGGGAATTTCCACCACAGGTTGATTTAAAGCCAGCATCAAAGGTTCCGAAGCTACAGGCATTTCCGGAGATTGCGCCAGTTGCGGCGAGAAAGAATTGCCACCTCCGAACACGCCTGAAACTGCGGCAATCAACCCCGCCGCGATCGCACTACCACCCCACAACAGCACCTGCTTTTGGCGACGGCGACTCAAGCGCAAGAACACTTGAGTTATCGTTTCTTCCACAGGTTGCTCGCACGCTGGCACAGGCATTGTCCGCATCCCTTTGCGTAGCGTCATCAGTCTGGCATACAAACACTGCACTTGGGGGTCTTCTGCCAGCCATGCTTCTACCTGTCGGCGTTCTTGTACGCTCACCTCCCCATCCAAGTAGGCACTCAGCAACTCAAATCGATCGCGCTTTTGAGTATCGAGCGCACCCAAATTACCCGCAGGCGAATTCCCTGCGGAATTCGGTTTTGAAAAATTACGGGATTCAAAGTCAGTATTCATACCAATGCTTGAATGCGTAGATTATTGATAATCAATTTGAGCGTCCCTAGCGGGAATCTTTTTCCAGGCGAGTGTGAAATTGCAATCTTTTGTATACTTGGTGTTTTTTTACACACTAAGCTAATTGCAAATTTTTGTCCGCTCACCATTCAGTACTCGCTAGTCTACTACAAATTTTAAACCGGTATATGAGGGGTCTAAGCAATCTTTACTACTCAAGTTCGATATCTCTTCCGGTA
>NZ_JACJUP010000058.1:0-12260 GCF_014748295.1 Planktothrix sp. FACHB-1355
TGTGTTCATCTGCGTTTATCTGCTTACATCTGCGGTAAAAATTTAACCCCTAATCCCCACAGATAATCTTTCGTATCAGCCTTACAACACCGATCCAACCGGACACGATATTATTTCTGAATTGGGCGTTTCAATAGCAACTCAGAAAATATCGCCGCGATATTCCAAGCATCATCTCCGCCGCGATGATGCGTACCTTCCAGGGGTAGATTAAGTAACTGCAAAGCTTCGTCCATACCAACTTCGATCGACAAACCATGAACGATCGCAAACAGCGTTTTCACATTAATATGCCTTGTGCCGAAAGGATAGCTAATCTGACGAGATTGGCACTGTCTTTCAAATTGTCGTCTATCGTAATCGCCATAGCTTGCCCAAACTCGCTGATGCGATAAATATTTTTGTTTGAGCATAGCACAAGCTTCGGCAAAGGAAATTCCCGTATCTACTTGCGCCTGAGTTAATGTAGTCAATTGAGTGCAAAACTCGCTGACAGTCGATCGTTCCGGTTTTACTAAAATACTTTCTTTTTCCAGTCGTTTTCCCGTAGCAATATCTAATGTGCAAATACCGATTTCGATAATTTCATTTTCTTGACCTGGTGGTGGCGACTCTGACCAGCAAGTCGCTTCGACATCGACAATAATAATTATATCTAGTTTTTTACCCATGTTTATACCCTTAACTAGCAACTTGAGTATAAATTATAGAAAAATGTTGAAGAGTTTGTACTGTTTAATCAGCTTTATGCCAAGTAGGTTAATCTTTATGAACCTAAAATCGGTCTCTTTCGGTTTCATTGGCATCCGCGATCCGATCCACTTCTCTAATTTATTACAGGGGTGATAAAAAGAATCTCAAAGGGCAGGCAGGATGCCTACCCCACAAGAATTTTTGGAGAGGTCAAATGATTAATGACCAATTTCCAGTTGCCGAAACTCATTGACAACGCGATCGAGTCCCACGGAATGAGAAGCTTTAAAGAGAATGCGATCGCCTTCTCTGACAACCTCTTTCAAACGTTTCACCACATCTGCGTGCGTCTTAAAGCATTCCGATGGCAAAGGCTCGGCTCCTTGGGCGATCGCTTCGGCTTGCGGATCGTCTGCTAAAATCAGCAAAGCGTCGAGATTCAACTCTCGCGCCTTCGCACCGACTTGGCGGTGCAATTGTGAGGATTTCTCACCCAATTCTTTCATCGTACCTAGCACAGCGATATGGCGTTGACCCGGTGTCTGCGCCAGCAAGTTTAGCGCCGCCAGCATCGACTCTAACCCGGCATTGTAAGTTTCATCCAAAATTACAATATCGTTAGGCAATTCGTAACGTTTAGCCCTTCCTTCTGGTAAAGTCACCGACAAACCGGCAGTTAACGGTGTGCGATCGATTTGAAGTACTTTAGCTACCGCCAAAGCAGCTAAATAATTTTGTGCATTATGGCGTCCGGGTAAAGGTAGGGGAAATTCTAATCCTTCCACTCTCAGAGTTTCCAAGTTAATCAGTTCCCCGCGTAAATCTCCCCCTTCTAATCCATAAGTTATTGTTTGCCCTTGCCAGACGGTAGCAGCAGTTTCCATCAGCAAACAATTATCCTGATTGAGAATAGCAACTGCCGTGGGAGAGATTTCGGCAAGTAACTCGCACTTCGCTTGGGCGATCGCTTCCTCCGTGCCCAATATGCCTATATGTGCCGTACCCACATTCGTAATTACACCGATAGTAGGATGTGCTATTTGTGTCAGTTCTGCAATTTGTCCCCTACCCCGCATTGCCATTTCAATCACAGCAAAGTCATGTTCTGGCCCCAGTTCCAGCAGCGTTTTGGGTACGCCGATCTCGTTATTGTAGTTTGCCTGGGTTTTGAGAACGCGCCCTTTGGTGGATAAAACTGCCGCAATCAGTTCTTTTGTCGTAGTTTTGCCAAAAGATCCGGTTACGGCGATGACAGGAATGGGAAATCGATCGCGCCACCAGCTGGCGATCGCTTGGTAAGCTTTGAGGGTGTCTGCCACTCGCAGTTCCGGGAAATCTGCTGGTAACTTGTCATCGACATCCCGCTCTGTAATGATGGCGATCGCTCCTTTTTCAACCGCAGATCGGACAAATTTATGCCCATCAAAATTTTCTCCCCGCAGCGCCAGGAAGACTTCTCCCGGCATCAGGCTGCGCGTATCCGTTGAAATACCCGTTGCCAGTGTCGCCAGAGCTTTTTCAGATAAATTTTTGGGCGAAAGAGCCAGAATTTCAGACAATTGGGCAATGGTGGCGCGAGGCATGATAGGCTATCTGAGTGAGTTTCGAGCAACAGCCCGTACCTTAACAGAATCTTTACAAAAAATCCACATTTTTTGTTTGTATCTTAATTTAGTACCTGAGTGTAAAGTAAAATACTGAGCTATTTTAAATATAGTTAGGTGTATAGTGACAACAAACACAGGGGGTTATAGCCCCTTGACTGTTGATGGCAAACCTGAAAATCTTTTATGAATGCCAACTGTTGACACGATCGCAGGCAGCGGCTCTTAAATTAAGACGATGTAAAATCAGCTTATTTAGGTGATGTAAGTCACAGTTAGCTCCTATATTTCATTACTAAGATTGAGGAAAAATGGAGATAAGCGATTATACTCAGACAAGTTGGAAAATCAATCAAAAAGGGTAAGGCTGAATCAAGTAACTAAAGAGCAACAGCATCTCTCTAGAGAATGATTTTACTCCTATCCCCTTCAGCGGTCAGCCATAGTGAAATATAGTGTAATTGCTAATTATGGAGGATTTAAGTTCTCTAGTAGCCGAAAAATTTACGGCCAGGTAAGGAAGAGGTGAGCGAAGTGACTGCCTGGAAAGACCCATATACGAGGCAAGTACGCCCGGAAGAGCAACAATTATACAAACATTTACTCCACTGGGCACAGGTGGAATCCCCAGATCGTGCGATCGAGCGCTTTCGCAGTTTGTTTATTGACGGTGTGGGGTATCAGGATAGCGAAATTATATCTTTGCTCGATCGAATTGTCAGTTCCAAGCAAGCCGAGCAAGAATTCAAATTTGTCCTCAATCGTTGCTGCCATATTTTGATCAACCGCTGGCAAATGCACCCCCAACACCAAGCAGCAATACCAGAATTGATTGACTTGTTTGAGGAAACGCCTACCAGGACAGGCGGAACGCATTCTGTCCGCTCTCGCTCTGTCAGGCGCTTGCAAGAACTGAATAAGCTTTTTGTTGACAGCGAACAGTATTTAACCCTGCGACGTTTGGCTCAGGTAATGAGTAAAACCGCAGAAGTGAAAAGCGAAGCAAAAACTAAAACTTTGGGCTCGTTAATTCGTCGGTATCCGTATTTGTACGAGCATTGTCTTTTGAGCGAAGACAGTACTTCCGAACATCAACAAACGATCCGACAAATACAAGCTCAAGCGCAAGCACAATTTGAAATTGGATTGTCTCAGTACGTCACCTACCAGGTGCGGCGGAGTCAGTTAGCTCGCAAACAACCGCAGAATGCTTCAAAGATAATTATACCACCAGTAAAAAATCCAACTTTACTGAGCGACCAAGAACTTTTCGGTGCTATTAAACAATATGCTGGTAGAGCAGAAGGGAATTATACATATCGCGACCTAGCCCAAACCTTTTTGACTCACAGTAGCAGAACGCCTTCCTTTCGCTCCTTTAAAAACGACCTCTACTCATATCTGGTTAGCTCGATCGATCCCGAATACGGTAAACGGCAGTTTAATAAAAAACTACATACGCATCTGCAAACTATTCTTTCTCATAATGATTCGCAACAACTGAACGAATTTTTGTTAATTAGAACCTGTAGCCATTTGTTAAACTTTTTAGTGGTTAATAGCCCGCAGCAACCTCAACACTTTGTCTTTATAGATCTAGTTGCAAATGTAGGTATCAACATCACAATGGGTTTATTGTTGAAAATTGTGCTGCTGTGTCGGAAAGTCAAGCCTTATTTAGAAAAGCGGTTTTCCATTCTATTTAACCACTACGAGTCTGACTCTGGAGCCGCTGTTATGTGGCTGATTCAAGCTCTCGAAAATTTAAACGTTGCGCTCAGTATCCATTTTGGTTCGGTAGACCTCTCCTACCTTAACCAACTCGGTAGGTAACAAGGCTGAAGTCAAAAGTCAAAAGTTAAAAGTTAAAAGTTAAAAGTCAAAAAGAACAGGGAGAGGGAAGAGGGAGAGGGAGGAATTTTGACTTTTGACTTCCCCACTCTCCTAGTCGGTTTGACAGAAAGCCAATGAAAAGGTAATTGCAAAAATGCTGTTCTTGACACTCTCCGCCCTAGAAGGGCGAAAATTCTTCGTTCGTAGACTCAACTTGCAAGAGACAGGATTGCTCCAATCAGAGTAGGGATTGAATCTCCCGAAGCGTTCGGATCAATCATCCAAGTTCCGGTATGCCCTACCGTACTCAAGCGTCATTTCAGGATATTGATAACGGCGTTCCAATCTCTATCTAAGACGAATCCACATCTACAAACATGGGTCTAAAACCATCATTTGAGGTGGAACGGCTCTACATTAACTATGATATCCCAGAAAAGCCGTCCTGGAAGGAGGGGGTTTGCATCCGATTTTTCTTGGTCGAAAGCGTTCAATAGAACCCTTACTGGCGTTAGCATGGTGGGGTAATTTATTCAGTGTTGTAGAGCGGAGTAGCAAGAATGACCCAAGTGGTCTTAGGGGAAAATGAAGGACTCGAATCGGCTTTACGTCGATTCAAACGTCAAGTTTCAAGAGCGGGTATCTTGGCTGATGTCAAGAATCATCGTCACTTTGAAACGCCGCTGGAGAAGCGCAAACGTAAGGCAACGGCAGCTCGACGCAAGAAGCGGATGAGATAAAGAGTTGTTGTCTGCCTAGCTAAACGACCCTATTGTCACGAGAGCATAGATGTCCGGTTAACCCCAGGGGGGTCAGCCGGACATCGCTCGCGATTTAGTTGTTGGGTGTGTCGATCGCTCCCACCGTGCGGTTATTGTAGAGACTCATTGCCTTTTCAACTCCTTGCTTGAGGCTGAGCTCTACCGACTGCACGACAAGTTGGAGGACATCAGAAATTAGTTGCGTTTCTGGATCTGAAAATTTACCCAGAACATGGGAAATAGCATCTTTATCTTGAGTAGCCGCTACATTCGGTTTGCCGATGCCAATTCGCAAACGGGGAAAGTTTTGCGTACCGAGATGAGCGATCGCCGACTTCATACCGTTGTGTCCCCCAGCAGAACCAGATAAGCGCAGACGAATTTTTCCCAAGGGCAAATCCATCTCATCATAAATTACCAGCACCGATTCCGGAGGCAGCTTAAACCAATCCGTCACCGATCGAATCGCCTGTCCCGAACGATTCATGTAAGTTAGAGGTTTGATGAGACGGATTTTTTCTCCTGTAGGACTGCGACCTTCCCCGAACAATGCCTGAAACTTGCGATTTTCCGATAAAGAAATTTGCCAGCAACGGCAGAGGGCATCGACAGCCGTAAAACCAATATTATGTCGCGTTTGCTCGTATTTCGGCTCTGGATTCCCCAAACCTACAATCAACTGCGGGATCGCTAACGCGGGTGCAGATTCTGCCGACTTCATCGCATCTAACACCTTAACTTTAACTTTGTTTCGTCGAAGTCGCCACATTATTTTCTGAGTTGGCTGTAGCCACTTGCTCAGATTGTGGAGGTGCCGCCGATTTTACCGCTTGCTCTATCTGCTGCGCTTCCCGCTTAAACTCGTTCTCAAAGTCCTTCGACGCTTCCTGAAAACCGCGAATCGCCTTACCCAAACTGCGACCGATTTCTGGTAACTTTTTCGGGCCAAATATCAATAGAGCTAAAACCAAAATCACCGCCATTTCCGGCAGACCGATACCAAAGATGTTCACAAAAATACCTCCTGGGGAGCCTGAAAAAATTTAGCAGCCACTCCTAGCAAAAAAAACCCGGTCAACCCGGGTAAGCTAAAAATCCATCTATTATCTCTGTCGATCGCGGGCAGATTAGCTACCGAGGCTTCTCCAGTCTACCTTGAAAGTATCGAGGATCAGCGAGGAATTGAAGATCTGCAAAATAATCAACAAAAAGACGAAAAATAACACCATGAAAACACCCATCAGCGGCGTGGTGCCCCAACCGGGAGCAACTTTACCATATTCCGAGTTTAGAGGTTTGAGAATATCTCCCAACAAAGTCCTTTGTGCCATGTCTCACCTAAAACGAATCTGAATACTATGTGTGTTGTACCACAGTGCGGGTGAAGCAGAAACCATGTTACCCCACGACTTGCGTCTAGGGTTACTTGGCAAATTTGTTACGTTCCGTAATATTATAAATGAATAAGACTCATAATTTACCAGACTTATGGAACCTGCAACAGTTCTTAGCATTTCCATCGCCGTTGTTGTGATTGCGATCACCGGCTTTTCAATTTATACGGCTTTCGGGCCTCCTTCTAAGGAATTGGGCGATCCGTTTGAAGATCATGAAGACTGAGGATATCGGGCAAAGGGTTGCGATCGCGCTCAACAGCGATCGATCGCCAATGCCCGATGACCCATACCCTATGCCCGCAAACTTGGTTGTTGTAATTTTATGAATGGCTTTGGGCTGGAGTATAAACTTTTGTAAAAAAACCTGACAACATCCGTAACATCGATCTGCGCTCCCAAGCGTGCATCTGTGACACTCCCCATGCGTAGAATGCAGGGGATTCTAGCTCCGCTGTCGTTGCTTGCCTTTGCAGGTCTTGCGACCAACAGAGGTAGAGGCAACAACTCCACTAGCGTTACTTCCCGGATGCCCTCCGGTAGTGTTTGCACGACTTAGAATAACTTTGGCAGCATTGACCGAAAATGATGGGATTCAAGCCCCGTCCTTCTAGGACGGCTTTTCCTGATTCCTGATGTATTCTTTTAAAACCTCCAGTGGTGCGCCGCCAACCGATATAGCAAAATAACTGGGACTCCAAAGAGCTTCTTTGTGCGGTTTGGTGTAACCAGCTTGCCCGTATCTGCGACTAGAGACACCTTTAAGCGCGTTAACAATTTGTGAAACAGAAAGCTTTGGTGGAAACTCAATCAGTGCGTGTACGTGGTTAGATTCTCCATTGAATTCGAGTACCTTGAAGTCCATCTTTTCTGATACTTCACCGAAAGATTTTTCGATAACCCCCAAGCTTTTGGCTGTAAATACAGACTTACGGTATTTTGTAACACAGACCAAGTGAATTTTAAGGTCTGTAACGCTATGCCTTTCTCTCCGAAATTGGGTTGCCATTTTGTGTAGACCAATATATAATCAAGCTACAGACCAATTTTAGCACGGACAATGAAAGCCAGATACCAGTATCGATTTTATCCCACAGACCAACAGCAACAGAGTTTAGCTCGGTTGTTCGGTTGCGTTCGAGTGGTTTGGAATGATGCCTTGGCTATCTGTAAACAATCCGAGAAGAAGCCCAAGTCTGTTGAACTTCAGAAGCTAGTCATCACTCAGGCAAAAAAGACTGAAGCTAGGGCTTGGTTGAGCGAAGTTTCAAACATTCCATTGCAGCAGTCGGTGGCCGATTTAGAGATGGCTTTTAAGAACTTCTTCGATTCCTGTAAAGGGAAGAGAAAAGGCAAAAAAGTTGGTTATCCAAAGTTCAAAAAGCGAGCTAATAGCCAATCAGCACGGTTTAGAATTGGAGGTTTTTCTATTAAAGACGAAGGTGTTTATCTTGCAAAGATAGGTGTTGTCAAGCCTGTCTGGTCAAGAGAACTGCCTGCAAGTCCTAGCTCCGTAACTGTTATTAAGGACTGTGCTAACCGTTATTTCTTAAGTTTTGTAGTAGAAGTAGAATCTATTCAAATCGATGCCAAGAACCAAAGCATCGGTATTGATTTAGGTATCAACACTTTTGCTGTAATGAGTAACGGTGAAAAAGCTCTTAGTCCTTGCTATAAAGCGCTAGACCGCAAGATTCGTAAGCTTCAGCGCAAGCTAGCTCGTCAGCCAAAAGACTCAAACTGTAGAAACAAAACCCGTGTCCAAATTGCCAAGCTACACAACCAAATCACTGATACACGCAAAGATTTTCTACATAAACTGTCAACCAAAGTCGTTAGTGAAAACCAAACTATCCTATTGGAAGACTTGAATGTGTCGGGCATGGTTAAAAATAGCAAGCTATCCAGAGCGATTAGTCAGCAGGGATGGCGAGAATTTCGAGTTTTGGTTGAGGCAAAGTCTGAAAAGTATGGGCGTAATTTTGTTGTTATTAACAGATGGGAGCCCACAAGCCAAAGCTGTTCTGAGTGCGGCTATAGATGGGGCAAAATTGATTTGTCGATACGTTCTATACTTTGTTTGAATTGCGGCACGGAACACGACAGAGACGAAAACGCATCGGTAAATATAGAAATGGTCGGCATGGGGCATCGGCACGACCTTAAATGTACGTCGAGGGACGGTAAGACTACTTCGGTAGCACGACTCAATGAAGCGTAAAGAATCCCCGTCGCTTCAGCGCGGGGAGTATGTCAAGACAGCTTTGTACTCCAGTACCAACACCCTTGAATCACCTCTCTTTGTTTGCAAAATATGAAAATTGAAGCGAGCAATAGAAGTATTAGTATTAGTGATTTGATAGAAGAATTTGAACCGTGATTAAAATCCCCTACGGGCTTATCCCCATAAATGGAATTTATGGGCTTGCGCCCTTTGAGTTTCGGTCAACTAGAGATCGTGTTCCAGACGTACTCGCATTTTACCTGGATTGAACAGTCCGTAAGGGTCAACCATTTGCTTAAACTCGAGCTGTTCGACATCAACTTTTTTTCTGCCTCCCAGTTCTAAAATGTAAACGTGGGGATTGGCAATGAAAACGCCTTGTTCTTCGTGATAGCGAATGATTTCGTTGAGGCGTTCTTCTGTGGTGTAGCGAACGAGTTGCAATGCGCCGGGAATTGCCGTACCGCCGACGCGGAAAAATTCTAGGTGCATCATCACTTCGTCGCCAAAGCGATCGTACATATGTTCGACGACCTTTAAACTTTTATCTGCTGGAAATATGCTTTGCAAATAGGTTATGGACGCATCGACGTTGCGAGCGTGTAAAGTTGTGTGATTCCAGGTATATTCTGCGAGCTGGAAGCCTTTGCCGACATCTTGTGCGAGTTTCTGATAGGCGATGCTGCCGCCATATTCCCTCACTAAATCTGCCAAGGGTTCTAGGCTGGTTTCTGCTACCATCAACAGGGCGGCGTGGGAGCCATCCGGTATGTATTGACGCAAGGGGGTAAGATAGCTGGGTATTGGCCACGCTGTAATGCAAATCAGTTTTTTAATCATGCCATCGCTGTCAGCCAGGGCTTGTCCGAAGCGAGCTGCTGCCATAAAGCTCTCGAACGTGACGATCGCTTCCGCCCAAGGGTATGCTGGCCCCAAGGGAATCTCTAACTCAGTGATGATGCCATTGATCCCCCAGGCGTGATTTACTTTTTGTACATGGTCTCCGCGCAGTTCGATCGCACGAGGCGTGTCTTCCAGGGTGACGACTCGCAAGGCGAACAGGTTGCCGCGATCTCCGAGCAATCCGTAGTTAATCGAACCGATGCCTCCGCTACCGCCGGCAATAAAACCGCCTATGGTTGCCGTTCGATATGTGGACGGAGACATCCGCATTTCCCAGCCAATTTCCCTTGCCTTTTTATCCAGCTGCGCCAGCTTGACACCAGCTTCTACTCGTGCTATGCCTGGTTTTACCCAGCAGATATTCTGCATTCGCGTCATATCCAGAATGACGCCGCCACTTAGGGGTACGCACTGTCCGTAGTTGCCAGTACCGGCACCTCGCACTGTCAGGGGCACCTTAAATTCCACACAGGCAGCTGCTACGCGCAACACTTCTGCTTCGTTGGCCGGACGGATAACCAAATCGCCTGTTTTTCCTGCCAGCTGGGCTTGTAAAATAGGGCTAAAAGTGTGGTAATCCTGAGATAACTTAGCTACTTGGGTCGCATCGGTAATAATTTCTATCCCTTTCAGGGCAGCAGTTAGGGCATCCCAGTCTCTTGATTTCATTGGTGTTGAGGTCATGTTTTAGTGTTGGTAATTCTACGGTCAACAATATCAAACCCTTGCGATTAATTTCATTCCTCCAGAAGATTATCGATCGTGCTTCTGCTCCTCTGGCCTCACAGTTATTCTTTGAGCGATCGGGGAGTCGTATGCCCTAGTGCAGCACGGCAGAAGTAACCCACCAGAGGGGAAGTAGTTGAATAGCTGACGCTCAAAGGATTTTTGACTTTTGAATGAATGACTTTTGACTTCCGCGTAGCGGCACTAGCTTTTCAGTACTCGCCCAGATGAGTTAAATATTATACTTAGTGTTTTTGGGTCTCCTGCGTCATTTGCTGGGAGGAAGCATCAAGTGGCCAAAAAGACACTTGACACGGCCTCATTCAGCCTCGAAAAGCAGCAGGTACGATGGCACTGTTGTTTTTATATCAAATTTTTATCTTTTTCTTGAGATTTTATACAAAGTTTTAAGTATGTTAAATATAATTAAAACTTAATAGTTAAAAAATGTAAAATTATATACATTGACCTCAAAATAAAATCTTTTGCTTCAGAATCTCGTTTTTGAACAAATACACGCAGACAACATCGGAGAGCGCTCAAAAGAGAAGGTTTATCGGAATGTCGCAGAGAAAAAATACAAAGACATCACAGCAAGGGATAAAGGCAGGAGAAGGCTCTCTTTACGATCGAGAGAGTTTGCTCAATCGAATTGCCACGCGAATTCGTCGCTCTTTGGAACTGCAAGAAATTTTGACGACAACAGTACAGGAAATCCGATCCTTTTTGGGAACCGAGCGCGTAAAAATTTACTTATTTAATACGGATGGCAGTGGAGAAGTGATTGCTGAAGCTCGTCACGGTAATCGACTGCCTTCGTTGCTGGGCCTGCATTTTCCGGCTACCGATATTCCTCCCCATTCCCGTCAAATGTTTCTGAAAGCTCGCCAAAGGGTCATCGTTGACGTGACTTCCAGGCGCAAAACTACCAGTCAGCTGGATTGCCCATCTACCGGAGAAAGCTTGATGGCAGAAGATGTTCGCTATAGTGCGGTCGATCCTTGCCATGTGGAATACCTCAGCGCTATGGGGGTGCATTCTTCTCTAACTGTGCCGATTTTGCACCAAAATCAACTTTGGGGTTTGTTGGTTTCTCACCATTCCAAACCGCGAAACTTTTCAGAAAGAGATTTAAAAATCGTACAGTTGTTGGTGGATCAGGTATCGATCGCGATCGCTCAGTCTAATTTGCTTTCGCGCACTCGCAAACAAGCTCAACAAGAAGCTATTTGCAATCAAATCAGCCGCTTGCTTCATTCACCCCTTAATATTACAGAAATTCGGCAAAAAGTTCTAGAGCAAACAGTCAAAGCTTTACACGGTTCTGGTGGTCGATTGTATATCAACGCAGATGCCACAGGTCAACCCGCTCAACTTTACACCTGTGGTGAAAAACTTACTGCTGGTTGTATTGAAGAAAGCTTATTTTGGCAACGAATTATCAACCATTACAAAGACACTTCCCAAGATAAGACTTCTGAATTATTATTTTTGAATACAGATCTAAAGAATCTCACGGAACACGCCCTAAGTAATCAAAATTTTCCCTACATCATTACCGACCTTTACCGAGAACCTCAATTACAGTTTTTGGAGCCTGCTTTTGAGGAAACTTCCATTCGTTCTCTACTAATTGTGCCCCTGCGATATCAGCAACAATCGGTTGGGTGTATGACAATTTTTCGCAATGAGGTCGAGACAGAAACTTTATGGGCTGGGCGTTTGAATTCAGACGATCGCAACTTGCGACCGAGACAGTCTTTTGACGCTTGGCGAGAAATCAAAAAAGGACAAGCCAAAGACTGGAGTGCGGATGAAATCAAGCTAGCCCAAGCTTTGGGACTGCATCTATACATGGCGGTGATGCAAAGACGGGTCGAAGATACGATCCGACATCAAGCTTCCCACGACCTCCTGACAGGTTTGCCCAATCGGTTACTATTTAACGATCGACTTTCGCTAGCCCTGGCAAATATTCATCAGCGACCGGAAATGTTGGCTGTGGTGTTTCTAGACTTGGATTGTTTTAAGAATATTAACGATACGCTGGGTCATGCTGTTGGCGATCGATTGCTGCAAGATGTCGCCAAACGACTGAAAAATTCCCTGCGGGAAAGTGACA
>NZ_JACJUP010000580.1:0-4257 GCF_014748295.1 Planktothrix sp. FACHB-1355
AAATTTTATATTTATCGCGATCGAGGAGTATAGCTATCAGCTTGAAAGCAGAAGGATAGCCGATTATTGCACCTCAAATTGCAATTTAAGCATATTAATCGGGAGTAAATTGTGTATATTGAAACAATTTATAATTTTTTATTTTGGGAATGTTAATAACATTTTTTTACCTAGTTTTAACAACATAAAAGTTGTTAATCTCTAAAGGTCTAGAAAATTTTTCCCCACAATAAAATTAATCGAGTGAAAATGTAAAATTTTATTAAAAAAGATACCGAACGGGCAAAAGTTTAGTAATTTTAAGATTGATTTAGTTAAGATAAACGGAAAATTAAAAAATTGTGAATAATAAAAAAGTTAATGGTAAATAGATTAAGGAGACTTAGTAGTGGCTTCAAGTATGACTGAGGTGGCAGTGAAAACTGCGATCGCTGCTATTGAATCGGAGTCAGCAACTTTAGAAGAAAAAATCGAGATGCTGATCGAATTAGGCATGGAATTGCAAAAAAAGCCGAAAGAAATTCAGGATATCTGGAATGCGATGTCGCTGTATTCTCATGCCTTGGAGTTATGCCAGGAACAGTATCCTGTTTGGAAAGCAAGGGTGCTGACAGGGATGGGAACAGCATTGCGATCGATTCCCAGCGAAGGGGCAGATTTGTTACAAAAAGCTAGGGAATGTTATCAAACGGCATTGCCTTTGTTGCAAGAATACGCTTCCCCGGAGGAAGTAGCAGAAACAGAAATGAATCTGGGCTTAGTTTTACAAGCTTTGGTTCCTTTCCATCAGGCAAGATTGGTAGATAGCATCCAGCTATATCAACGCGCTTTAAGGGTATTTAAGGGAGATACTTATCCGCAAGAATTTGCGATCCTGCATAATAATATTGCGATCGCTTACCTTTCCATGCCGATGTCAGCGGAAGGGGAAGATATGCGACAAGCTTTAGCTGTACAATCTTTTCAACAGGCGTTAGAGTGGATTACTCTTATCGATCATCCCAATGAGTATGCAATGCTACAAAATAATTTGGGCAATGCTTTACAATATTTAGCCAGCGCCCATCCGGTAGAAAATAACTGGCGAGCGATCGCAGCTTATGACGAAGCGCTAAAAGTGCGTAACAAACGGGATACGCCGATCGAATATGCCAATACTTTAGCTAATAAAGCTAACGCCTTAAGCAATCTTCCTGACGATCCAGACCATCTCGAAGCAGGTAACGATCGTAACTTGTTGCAAGCAAGGGAATATTATCAGGAAGCAGCAAGTATCTTTCGTCAACACGGAAGGTTAGAACAGGCGGAAATGGTGGAACAGGCGATTAGTGAGTTATAGATTTATCGCTTTTGTCAGGGATTTTTTTTACCGCAGATAAAAGCAGATGAACGCAGATGAACGTAAATGAGTTTTACTATTTTTAGGAGAAGGCAATGAATGAAGTTCTGAACGATCCGCTGGTACAAAGTTTTATCTCCAGCTTTTTTGCAGGAGAAATTAATCTGGCGACGGGAATAGTGTGGTTGGGAATTGCGATCGGTTTCTCTATTCTTGGTGGGGCGATCGGTGGCATATTGCTAGCAGGAAAAGACCTGGGTTATCGACTGGCGGCGATGATTGGGGGATTATTTGGCCCTGCGGCAATAATTCCTGCTACTGTGCTGGGGTTAATTGTAATAGCCATTAATTAAAGTGTAAATAATACAAAGAGAGCAAAGAAAGGAGAAAAAATCGTGTTAGAAGTCGGCTGGTTTTCCACAAAATTACTGTTTAAAGGAAAGTTATTGCAAAATCCAGATTATTTTGCCAGACAAACTGCAATTGGAGTGATAATTGGCTGTTTGTTACTGGTAGGATTAGATCGGTTAGGTGCCCAAATATGGCTATCAATTCCAGTATCGGGTTTTTTGACTGGCGTATTAATGCCGTTTTTGCTGAAAGATGTGAAAATGAAATAAAGCAATGACAAATGACGATCGCAGTCCGACGCTGGAAGAACTGGTACGGGAAATCAATCGCTATGAAGCGATCGCTAGCGAATGGGATGAGTCGCAAAGAGTAGTATTAATGGCGTGGAAAAGGGCGATGGAAGCTTTGCATCGCGAAGCTTTGATCCGCCTAATTCGTAGTGTGAAACAAGATTCTTTATCTGCTTTGCGTCGTGCAGCTGAAGATGAGGTAGTATACGGTGTATTGCGTTACTACGATCTGGTAAAATCGCCGCAACCACCTTTGGAAGAAAGAATTAAACTTGCTTTGGCAGAAGTTCGACCGGGACTGCAAAGCCATAATGGAGATGTGGAACTGGTAGCGATCGATCTACCTACAGTCAAAGTTCGACTGATTGGAAATTGTAGTAACTGTCCTGCTTCCACTCTTACTTTATCCGACAGCGTAGAACAAGCTATTAAGCGTTACTGTCCAGAAATTACGCAGGTAATAGCCGTACAAACGGAGAAATTTCCAGCCAGTCAAAATTTATCTGAAAATATAGATAGCGATCGCATAGAATTAACTTCACTCGCTGAAGTTCCTACCCAAGGAATTTTAGCGATGAAATTATTAGGAAAATCGTTAATATTATTTAGAATTGGTTCTCAAGTTGTCTGCTATGAAAATGCTTGCAGTCATTTTGGTGAACCGCTAGACGCTGGGGATGTTAGTAATGGAATTTTAACTTGTCCTAGCCATAAGTTTCGCTATCGGTTGGAAACTGGAGAATGTTTAACTTCGCCTGAGATACCTTTGCAATCTTATCCGGTACAAGTACAAGATGGACGGGTATTTGTTCAAATAAAGCGATCGACCAATTAATAACTACTAAAAAGCTTTTTCAATAGCTAAAATGCTATTTATCAGTATTTTTGAGTATATAAGACAACCTCATCATTTCATTTCAGTGCATATACTGAGGAAATCGATGTGTTTTTGTTTTACAATTATTTTATATTCCTCATTAAAAGCCATATCAAATAGAGAAATTCTAGTTAGTCAAAACCTCCAAACTTGCTAACTAAAATCAACATAGGAGTTTTACATGGTTTCACTTTATCCTGGTCAAAAAGCTAACCAACTTGCTAACGAAGCAAAAGAGCGTTATGAGCGTAACCTTGAACAATTGAAACAGGCGGAACAAGCCACAAACGTATTTGCCCAAGAGTATGGCGAACTGCAATTAAACGTGATCAGAAGTACTATTAAACGCTTTGTTACTTTCTTGGAAAATACAGGTCGGAAAGCTTCGGAAAGTGAAAAACGGCTATTAGAAGGAATGGACTTTTCAGTGCAGCAAATTAAAGAGTATAAAGCTGCGGCTGTAGGAGCAGAAAAGTATTTTTTGGCTGGGGTAAAATCTGCGGGAGCAGCAGCAGCAGGATACGGAGGTGCGATCGGCGTTGCTACTTCGATCGGTGCAGCAAGTACAGGAACAGCTATTTCTAGTTTGAGTGGAGCAGCTGCTTGGAATGCAACTTTAGCATGGTTTGGTTTTGGATCAGTTGCAGCGGGTGGCGGCGGTATGGCTCTGGGCACTCTCGTACTTGGCGGGATCACTGTTTTACCAGCTTTAGCAATAGGTGGCTTTTTTGCGGCGAAAGAAGGTGAAAAAGCGATGACAAAGGCGAAAGAATACGAAGCCAAAGTTAATAAAGCAGTTGCAGAAATGAGAGTTGCTAAAGACTTTTCTCTACAAGTAAGAGATCGAATTTGTGAATTAAAGCGGGTTTTTGAATTTCTTAATTCTCGTGCTATTGAAGGTCTTAATCAATTGGAGTCTCAACCTTTCGAGGCGAAAAGAGATGCAGAAAAATTTCAACAAGTAGCACTTTTAATGAAAGGACTTGTAGAAATTTTGAAAACTCCAGTAATGAACAGCGAAGGAAAACTTAACCTTGGCACTGTAACGATTTTAGAAAAATATCGTACTCTACCAGGCAAATAAATATGACAGATGTAACAGTTTTTAGTACAACCGTTATGGGTAGGCGGTAGAGTATGACGGAAATACTCAATAAATATGTAAAAGCTTTTGAACAGTTAAAAACAGAAGAAGCACTGATCAACAAGTTGGCAGAAGAGTATGGTCAACTCCAACTTAATGTAAACAGATTCACAATTCAAAGCTTTGTTACTTTCTTGGAAAGCACAGGTCGAAAAGCTTCTCTAAGTGAAAAGAGGATTTTCCAAGGGATAGAAATTTTAGTGCAGCCAATTGAGTATGAAGATTCTGTTCCTGAAACAGGAGAGATTAAAAATTA
>NZ_JACJUP010000581.1:0-4250 GCF_014748295.1 Planktothrix sp. FACHB-1355
CTGGCTTTGTCAAGACCTCATTTTGCAAACGGCTACTGGTTTAGTTAAATTACACTTTTTTTCTTGGTTTGGGCCCATAGGCAATCTGTTGCCGCGATCGCCTCGCCCCAGCGATTTAGTCAACCGACCGATCTCCGCAACGGGTTGGTTTCGTCGGGGTGTTACGCCGTGGATCGATCTTGACAGCCTGAGAACTCAAGGCGGTAAAACCAGCCAAAGCGCTCATCCTGTCTGGTCTACGATTTTAGCGATCGCGGCTGCTCTTTGGGGCGCTTACATTATCTTCAAAGGCGGCGCATAGGGCTAGTGCCATTTAGCCCATCCCTTATGCCGACATCTATGTAAAGAAAAATTGCGACTTTTTTCTAAATGTGTTACATTTCTTTACAGGAATTCCTTGGTATTAGACAAGGCAACAGACAGATTTCTCAAACAGCCAGTCTGTGAAAAAGAAATCCCAAAAGCTTTTATAGCAATGGGTAATGGGCGATCGTAGTTCTGCCAGTAGGTGAAAAAGCGACAGACTGAGGTTCGGGGATGCTTGTCCGTAGAATCGGATACTACCAGGATTTCCTCCTCCCAACACAGCAAGTTTAACCAGCCGCAGCCATAGGCTGGTTTTTGTTTGCTATTGTGTAAAGATCGATAATCCTGTCGTACAATCTGTAGCGGAGCCTATGGTAAAAACAAAAATCCTGGGGGAGAATTACTCCACCTGTGACAGATATAGGCTGAAGCTGAAATCTCTCTTGAGAAATGGTTCCATGCCTTATAGCGTGATACCTTAAAGAATGGCGTCAACTTTTCAGGCAAGCAAGATACAACAGAAGAAGAAAACATCTGAGTTTCACTGGCATAAATGAAGGTCGATTGGGAAGCAATTTTAAGTCCGCCGCTAGAAGCATTAGAGTTTAGCGGTGAGATAAAAGATGGATTCAAGCTGTTTGAGGAAGCTCTAAGCCTGCTCAAACGGCGATTTTACTATGAGTAATCCTCGTGGTAAGCTATCTTCATATTGAATGCCGGAAACTTAGGTGTAGGATCTTGGGCATCGAGTATTAAGTAGCGTTTTTTCATGCGATGAGCTGTGTGGTGGCAATTGGTTAGAGGGACAGAACAATTAGTTTGTTTAGGAGTTCGTCAATCCACTTTCTCCTCAGCTAATATGCAGGGAGCGCCCTTGCAAGCAAGTTTTTTTTGAATTAAAGTCTGGAGGATCTTCTATGTCCGTTCGTCTATATGTAGGCAATTTGCCTAAAGAAGAAATCGATCGTCAAGAACTGCAAGCGGTTTTTGCCGAGGCTGGGGATTCGATTTCTACCAAGGTGATTAAAGACCGCAAAACAGGGAAATGCCGTGGTTTCGGTTTTGTTACCGTGCAGACAGATGAACAAGCCGATCAATTCATTGAAAAGTTCAACGGTTACGTTTTCAAGGAGAGTGCTTTAAAAATTGAAAAGGCATTGCCTCGGTCTAAAGGTCAAAGTGAGGAGGAAGCACCACCGCCGCCAGTTGCTAAATCGGCACCCAGCAGCAGTTCTGCTCCCAGCGAAAAGAGCCGTCGAAACAAGAAGAAGAACCGTGGTGGCAGTAGCGGTAGCAGCAGCACAACATCAACTAACTCTGAAGCAGTGCAACCAGATCCCCGTTGGGCACAGGAGCTAGAAAAACTAAAGCAGATGTTAGCGGCTCAAACAACAAATCCTTGAACAAATCTTTGATTTTCTCCCGACCCCCTAAAGGGGGAGGGATTATGGAGATAGTTCTGGGGTTTTGCTGGTTAGACGAGCAAGTAGAAGCTGGAAGTTTCCTCCAAACTGCTACTGGGTGCAATGTTTTTAGCAAAATTTTCCTTGTTAGCGACGATTTCACAAAAGTCGATTAGAGAAGCGGACTTTTTGTCTGCGATCGCCATCCAGGTAGAGGTAGAGAGTTGTCTACCTCTACCTATTGTTTGGCAATATTTGGGTATTTAATGTGGGAGCTTTTTTGTGTAAAGTGAGTTTAAATTTATCGCCGTTTTGAGTTGACAAAAGTTTGCTGTGCCATTGAAATATGCGCTTGTCCACGAGTGGTTAACACCTAAAGCAACCGGAGGTTCGGAACTGGTTGTTAGGGAAATATTGCGGCACATAGATGCCGATCTTTACGCGCTGATCGATTTTGAATCGATCGATCCAAATAGCTATTTATTTAAGCGCTCTATCGGTACGACGTTTTTGCAAAGGTTTCCCAGCGCTCGTAACGGGGTGCAAAAGTACCTACCTTTCTTGCCGCTCGCGATCGAACAGCTGGATTTGCGAGAGTACGATATTATCCTATCTTCCTCCCACACTGTTGCTAAAGGCGTGATTACAAGGCCACAACAGTTGCACATCTGTTATTGCCACGCTCCCATGCGTTTCGCTTGGGACTTGACTTTTGATTACCTTGCTGGTAGTGAGATGGGAAAAGGCGTTCAGGGGGTACTGACGCGGTATTTGCTGCATCGCTTGCGGCAGTGGGATGTGCTAACTGCCAATCGCGTCGATTACTTTATTGCTAATTCCAAACATACCGCAAGTCGGATTTGGCGTTGCTATCGCCGCCGTTCCGAAGTAATTTATCCGCCAGTCAACATTGAGCGATTTCCTTTTCAGGAAAAGAAAGAAGATTTTTACCTGACAGTTTCGCGGCTGGTGAGTTATAAAAAAGTCTCTTTAATCATCAAGGCTTTCAACCAGCTAGGACGCCCCCTGGTAGTCATCGGTACTGGGCCGGAACTGAAACAACTTCGCCAATTAGCAGGCGACAACGTACAGGTGCTGGGACCGCAGCCCAATGCTGTGGTCGAGAAATACATGGCCGAGGCGAAAGCGTTTGTGTATGCTGCCTGCGAGGATTTTGGTATTGCTTTGGTAGAAGCGCAAGCCTGCGGGACGCCGGTGATTGCCTTTGGTGCAGGTGGTGCCCTGGAAACGGTGCGAGATATTCGGGAATACCCAGATACAGGTACGGGCTTATTTTTTTGGGAACAATCGGAACTAGCTTTAGCGGAAGCAGTCAAGATTTTTGAAGCGCATCAGGGAAATTTTAATCCGGAGCGGGCGCACTCACAAGCTGGTGGGTTTGCGCCTACAATCTTTGCAGAGCGGTATTTCGGGTTTGTCGATCGCTCCTATTTGAGATTCAAATCTCGAAATCAGTCTCTTTTTTGAGTTGTCGGGGAGAGGGAGAGGGAAAAGGGAAAGGAGAGAGAGAGAAGGGAGAGGAGGAATTTTGACTTTTGACTTTTGACTTTTGACTTTCCTCCTCCTCTCTTCTACTCGTAAAGTCTCTTGAGGCTTTATGATGTGGACTGTGTGTGGTGTGAAGTAGTGTAAGGAGTAAAATGACTGCCGAAAGCCCGTTCATCTCCGGCAAACTGTTTCGGGGGTTAAAAAAGCGTGGTTTGCAGCCGCTCGAACTTACAGGCAGACTTAAGGGTCTGCCTCTTGAGCATCTAAAAGGAGACTTTGCCAAGCGGCTGTTCGATATTGCGTTTTCCTTATTGGTTTTGATCCTGTTTTCCCCGGTATACCTGCTGTTAGCCTTATTGATTGCGATCGGTTCCCCTGGGCCGATTTTTTACGTGCAAACGCGCATTGGGAAAAACTACAAGCCTTTTGGCTGTATTAAATTCCGAACTATGGTCACCAATGCGGATGAAATCCTGCGGGAGATGATGGCAGCTTCTCCTGAGTTGCAGCAAGAATTCCAGGACAATTTCAAGCTCAAAAATGACCCTCGCATTACCTGGATCGGTCGATTTTTGCGGGTGACCAGCCTCGATGAATTTCCCCAGTTTTGGAACGTTTTAAAGGGGGACATGAGTGTTGTTGGCCCTCGTCCGTTAGTTGCGGAGGAACTGTTCATGTACGGTCGCCATATTGATAAGATTTTGACAATTCGCCCTGGAATCACGGGGTTGTGGCAAGTTTCCGGACGAAATGATATTCCCTACGAAAAGCGCGTCAAGATTGATGTTTACTATGTCAATTTTCGCAATTTATGGCTGGATTTGTGGGTGATTATCAAAACCGTAGGTGTGGTAATTTTTCCCACGAATAACGGAGCTTATTAAGCTTCTATCGCAGCGCTTAAACATAAGCAGGACTTACGTATTAATAAACGGCATTTAGTTAGGAGTACAAATAAAAAAGTTATGATTTTGATGCTAAAATTTTAAGATGTTCAAAGTTTTGAAATCAAAAATCATAACTTTTAGATTC
>NZ_JACJUP010000582.1:0-4182 GCF_014748295.1 Planktothrix sp. FACHB-1355
CCCCACTCTTCCCCTAGCTAGATTACGTTTCATCACATTTTGAACCCCCGTCCCTTTAGGGCTGGGGTGGCTTCAGCGCCAAGTTTTCAAGATAGCTCGATCGCGTCCTCGGTATTTTGCCTCATAAAGCCCTAAATCGGCAACATGAATCAGCCGTTCGGCAGAAGTTTGCAGCGTCGGAACCGTAACAGCAATACCTAAACTTATAGTGACATAGGGACTGATTCTAGAATTGGCATGGGGAATTTGTTGCGATCGCACTCGATCGCGAATTTCTTCTGCCACTACAAGCGCCCCTTCAGCTTTAGTATTTGGCAGAATCACGGCAAATTCTTCGCCACCGTACCGCGCCACCAAATCCGCAGGACGGCGTACAGCCTGCTTAATAGCGTTAGCAACCTGCTTCAAACAATCATCTCCCGCTTGATGACCGTAGGTATCGTTGTATTGTTTGAAAAAGTCAATATCGCACAGAATCAAAGCTAAGGGTAATTGCTCGCGGTGAAGCCGACGCCACTCGCGATGCAGATATTCGTCAAAGCCTCGACGATTCGCCACTTGAGTTAAGCCATCCAAACAAGCTAAACGGTGTAGCTCTTTGTTTGCCGCTGCCAGTTTTTCAAATAGAGAAGCTTGTTGAATAGCGATCGCCAACTGAGTAGCCAATTGCTGCAACAAATTAATTTCAAACTGTTGCCATTCACGCACACAAGTGCATTGATGGGCAATCAAAAGCCCCCAGAGTTCTTCCCCATTAATCAAAGGCACAACCAGTTTAGCTTTAACTCCGAATTCTTTTACAAAGTCAGCCAAACAAGTTGCTACATAGGCATTTTCTATATCTGGAATAGCGCGTACCCTTCCCCGTCTGTACAGCTGATGGTAACTTTGGGGAAAGACTTCTTCGGGAAAAGTTCTGCCCAAAATCGCTTCACAATGGGAAACGACTGCTTCTGTCACCACGCTCCCCGTTCCCTCCGGCCATATGCGATAGATAACAACTCGATCGCACGAAAGTAATTGCTGCACTTCCAAAACAGCAGTATTGAGAATTTCCTCCAGATTGAGCGTGCCGCGAATGCGTTGAGTTATCGTCGCAACTACTCGCTCGCGATCCGCCTGCTGTCGAATGGCTTCTTCTACCAATTTACGCTCGGTGATATCTTCTGAAATGCCAGCTAAACGGTAAATTTGTCCAGAACGATCGCGAATGGCAAAACAGCGAGTGTTTATCCAGCAAATTGAACCGTCAGGACGCACAATGCGAAACTCATGACTGTGCCGACCCTCATCCCAGGCATTCATTCGTTCGTTCATACCTCTGACTACAAGTTCTCGATCGTCTGGATGGATACCATCGATCCATGACAGCGGTTGTTCGTACAAACTTTGGCAGGTGCGACCCCATATTTTTTCGTAAGCGGGACTTATGTAAAGAATCTGACGAGCATCAGCTGTGCATATCCAAAAAACTTCCTTGCTGTTCTCCGTCATTTGCCGAAATCGCTCTTCCGACTCCCGCAGCGCCTCTTGTGCTTGCATTCGCTCGGTAATGTCCAGAGTTATGCCATCCACAAGCACATCGCCATTGCTGTCCTTAGAAAAGCGGACGCTATCTTGAATCCACTTGATTTGGCCCGATCGGGTAACGATCCGGTACTGTTGAAATAAAGGCTGAAAGCTTACTATTGAAGCTGCGATCGACTCTTGAAATTTTGTACGATCGTCTGGATGAACGAGTTCCTGTAATAGTTTTGGATGCTCTAACACTTGCTGGGCATTCAGACCGGTAAGTTCGTACACTCCCGCACTAATAAAAACTAAATTCATCCTGCCGTCCGCATCCAAAACGGAGCGAAAAACGCAACCTGGAATATTGGCAGCGATCGCAGATAAACGCTGTTCGCTTTCGCGCAATGCTGCTTGTGCTTGCTTGCGATCGGTAATGTCTTCCGAAATACCTAATAAATACAGCGGTTTTCCCGATTCGTCGAGAATTGCTAACTTCTTCGTGTGCAGTATTCTGATCCCCTTGTTTTTTGTGTGGATACATTCTTCTGGAATATCCACAAGCTGCTTTTGTGCCAATAATTGGAGATCTTTTGCTCGGAAGAAATCTACTTCTTCTGGTGGGAAAAAGTCATAGTCGCTTTTGCCGATCAGCTCTTCTCTGGAATAACCGAGCAGTTCCTCACCCGCTTTGTTAAGACGCACAAATTTCAAATTTTCAGCATCCTTGACAAAGATCGTGTTGGGAATATTTTCCACAATCAAGTTAAGAAACGCTTCCGTCTCCCGTAGCGCTTCTTCCGATCGCACGCGCTCGGTTATATCTTGAACTAAGCAAGCAATACCGATGACATTGCCATCTGGAGCGATTAACGGCGTGCTGTACCACTCGCAAACGATAATTCTGCCATCTTTAGTCAGATTCTCTTTGGTGGTGCGAATGCCTCCTCGACTGACAAGCAGTTGCTCGATCTCGCCGTTAACCCGATCTTTTGCATTTGCGGGTATAATGAAATTGCCCGAAGAACCGATCGTTTCACTTTTGCTATAACCAAAAATTGCTTCGGCGGCGGGATTCCATTCCACAATTTCAAAATTAACGTTCCACTCAATTACAGCTAGGGGAGTTTGCTGTATGTGAAGCGAAAGTTTTTGTTCGGATTTAATCAAATCTTCTTGCGCCTGTTTGGTAGCAGTAATATCAACACAGGACCCGATATAACCAATAAAAGTGCCATCCGAATCGAAACGGGGAACGCCTTTATCTAAGATCCAACGGTATTCCCCATCCGCTCGTCTGAGGCGGTACTCGATCTCAAAGTTCTGGCGAAGTGCAAAAGCGGAAAAGTACGTATTCCAGCAAAGTTGAAAATCTTCTGGATGCACGCCTTCCATCCAACCATTGCCTATTTCTTCCTCCATAGTGCGTCCGGTAAAATCCAGCCAACTTTGATTCAAAAAGTCACAATTTCCATCTGTGCTGCTCGTCCACAGCAACAAAGGCGCACTATTTACTAAGTTGCGAAAGCGCTCTTCACTTTTGAGCAACTTTTTTTCCATCTGCTTGCGATCGGTTATATCAATGTAGCCTATAGCAACACCGTAATTTTTCAGAGGAATCGGAGCCGCAGTCACGCTAATCCAGCTAATCTCGCCACCTTCTTTCAAAATCCCCATTTCTACATTTTCAATTTTTTTATTTTCTGTTAACGCTCGCACGCTGGCAAATTCGGCTGGTGGCATTGGTATCCCATCCGGACGAATAATCTGCCATGCTTCGCTATTAAATTTTCGCAGCTTATGTTCTGCTTTCGATAATCCTAAAATTTTTTCAGATGCTGCATTAGCTTCTATTATATTTCCCGTTTTATCTGTTATTGAAATACCCAACGGGAATGTATCAAACAATATTTTGTACTTTTCTTCGCCTTCATTTAAGGCTTTTTCCGTCTGTTGGCACTGAGTAATATCCCGTCCGACAAACTGAAATTCTACCAGAGAATCTCGTTCATCAAATATGGCTCTGTATTTCCATTGCAGCCAACATATTTCGCCGTTTGCGTTCGGACTTCGGTGTGCGATCGCTGTCACCGGATTGGCTCGGTTTAGAGAAGCAATCTGATGAAGGAATTCTTCTACGTCCTCCTTTAAAAGGAATTCTATAAACTGAGTCCCGATTATCTCTTGGTGCTGCTTACCAAAGTAGCGACAGTAAGCTTCGTTGACGAAAGTAATAGTTCCATCTGGTGTAAATCGCACAATTTGTTCCGTGCTATCTTCAACGATCGCATTGTAGCGCTGCTCGCTCTGACGCAGTTTTTCCTCTAATCTTTGCAGTTCGCTTACCTCGATTTGCACTTGTCGATCGATTTCTATGAATTCGCCGGTGTCGTTTCCTACCGATTTCTCTAGATGGCAGCAGTATTTCTCCATTTGGAGAGTTTTTTTAGCCACCCCTACACGTTCGGTAATATCGCGCCAAACTACACCTATTGCCCCAGGACTGCCATCCGGATTGCAAATAGGCACTTTTTTTACTTCAAAAGTTTTAGTTGTACCGTCGGAGATGACAATATCTTTCCAACTATAGCGGATGCTTTCTTCCCAACTATCTCCTTCATATGGCTGGGCATTGTTAAAAAATATTTCGCGATATAATTGGCTGCGATCGGC
>NZ_JACJUP010000583.1:0-4171 GCF_014748295.1 Planktothrix sp. FACHB-1355
CATCGGAACGTTGTTGGTCAGGGATTGCCAGATTTTTCGATAACTGTAAAAAGAAGATTAAAGGTAAGAAAGGTTTTCCCAGATTCAAAAAGAATCAACGCTCTGTAGAGTACAAAAAATCAGGCTGGAAGCTTTCGCCCGATAAGAAAACTATCACCTTCACCGATAAGAAGGGAATGGGAATATTTAAGCTTGTCGGTACTTACGACCTGCATTTTTACCCCGTAGACCAAATACAGAGAGTTAGGCTAGTTAAACGTGCTGATGGTTACTACTGCCAGTTCTGCATTAGCGTAGATATTAAACAAACATTAGAACCTACAGGTAAAACTCTAGGGTTAGATGTAGGTTTAGCCCATTTCTACACTGATAGTAATGGTGAAAAAGTTGATAATCCTAGATACTTGAGAAAGTCGGAAAGGCAATTAAAAAGATTGCAGGGTCTAGTTTCTAAAAAGGTTAAAGGTTCTAACAACAGGAAAAAAGCTATTAACCGATTAGGCAGAAAACACTTGCAAGTCTCTCGTCAGCGTAAAGACTTTGCCGTGAAGTTGGCAAGGTGCGTAGTGATGTCTAACGACATCGTGGCGTATGAAGACTTGAAAGTGCGTAATATGGTGAAAAACCGTCACTTAGCTAAATCAATTAGTGATGCCTCTTGGTCGCAATTTAGAGAATGGTTACAATACTTTGCTATTAAATTTGGCAGAGTAGCCGTACCAGTTCCACCTCATTACACCAGCCAAAATTGTTCTAATTGTGGCGAAACTGTTAGAAAATCTCTGTCTGTTCGTACCCATATTTGTAAGTGTGGTGTAGTTTTAGACAGAGATGAAAACGCAGCGCGTAACATTTTGATCCAGGCATTGCAACTACTTGGCTATATATCAAATACGGTAGGGCATACCGAAATTAACGCTTGTGGAGAGATGACCCTATACTTAAACCTGGAAACAGTTCTTAAGCAAGGTCGCTCGGTGAACCAAGAATCTCCCCGTCACAGCGTAGCTTGACGGGAGAGTGTCAATTAGCTAAATTCCGAAACTGAGTAAACTGCGAATTGAACAAAAGTTTGACTGTCCCTGTGGGGCCATTCCGATGTTTGGCGATAATAACTTCTGCGATATCTCGATCTGGAGAATCGGGATTGTAATAAACGTCGCGGTATAACATAATAACTAAATCCGCGTCTTGTTCAATCGAACCGGACTCTCTCAAATCCGACAGCATCGGTCGCTTATTTGTACGCGATTCAACTCCTCTACTCAACTGAGATAAGGCAATAACGGGAGTATTCATCTCGCGAGCTAAACCTTTAAGATTGCGTGTAATCTTCGATAATTCTTGAACGCGATTGTCGCTTCCGCCTTCCATTAATTGCAAATAATCTATTAAAATTAATCCGATTTCTCTCCCCTGTTCTGCTTGCAAACGACGCGCTTGACTACGCATTTCCGTAACGCTTATATTGGCGGAATCGTCAATATAAATTGGTAGGGCGGATAGAGTAGCAAATGCAGGGCTTAACCGTTCCCATTCATTTTCACTGATGCGTCCCGATCGCAAACGGTTACTTTCTATTTCGGCTTCGTTAGCAAGCAATCGCTGCACCAGTTGCTCTTTTGACATTTCCAGACTGAAAATAGCAACAGGAAATTGATGTGTTTTCGATATTTGGTGAGCGATTCCCAAGGCAAAACTGGTCTTTCCCATTGAAGGGCGACCGGCGACGATAATTAAATCAGAACGCTGAAAACCGCCAGTCATGGCGTCTAGGTCGTAAAAATTGCAGGTGAGTCCGGGTAGCGCTACATTTTCACTGCGATTGTTAAGTTCGGTGAAAGTGTAGTTAAGCGTTTCGGCGATCGATATCAGACCTTGCTGAGGTCGTTCTTGAGTAATGCCGAAAATTTCTTGTTCTGCTCGATCGAGTACGATCGGCAATTCGGTGGCTGTCTCGTGTCCGAGATCGACAATTTTATGACCGGCTTGAATTAATTTGCGGCGCAGATATTTTTCTGCTACGAGTTTGGCATACTGGTCGATGTTGACGGCGGAGACGGTACGATCGATCAGTTGCGCTAACTTACTCTGACCTCCCACTTTGTCAAGCCGATCGTTATCGTAAAGCCAGACAGCGACTGTCATTAAATCCGTCGGCTTGCTTTGCGCGTGAAGAGTCAGCGCTGCTTGATAGATAATTTTATGACTTTCCAGGGAAAAAGCATCTGGTACGAGGATATCCAGCACCCTGCCGATCGCTTCCGGATCTAGCAGGATGCCGCCCAAAATAGCTTCTTCCGCCTCTATATTTTGCGGAGGGAGACGATCGCCAATCGGTTGAAAATTGCGTGAGTCAACCATAAATCATTTTAGATTTTAGATTTTAGATTTTAGATTTTAGATTTTTATTTAAGTTCATTGATTAGCAATGAGCCATTAATACACAGCCTTTTACCAAAGACTAACGATCGATGACTAATGGCAATCCAAAATCCTCTCTTGCGAAGGTGAGCATCGTGACGGTCACCGCCAAGACGCCCACTTCGCGCAAAATCCAAAATCCAAAATTCCCTTAGCTAGCCACTACTTCAATATCTACTGTTGCGGTTACTTCTGGGTGCAACTTGATTTCAGCTTTATAAGTACCGGTCTTGCGAATTTCGGGTAGGGTGATACCGCGACGATCGATTTCCTTGCCGGTAGCTTGCTGAATCGCTTCTGCGACTTCCGGGCCAGTAACTGTTCCAAAGATAGCATCTGCTTCGCCCACCTGTTTGGCAATGCTAAAGCGACCGACAGCTTCGATCGCTGCTTTGATCGCGATCGATTCTTCCTTGAGTTCCAAAAGGCGCTGGCGCTCTTTTTCTCTGCGCCGTTCCACTTGCTTGAGAATTGCTGGGGTGGCAAAAGTAGCAAATTGCTTGGGAAGGAGGTAATTGCGTGCGTAGCCGGGAGCCACTTCTACTAAATCGCCGGATTTGCCCAGCTTGCTGATATCCTGAGTTAAAACTAATTGAATGCGTTTGGCCATGAGCTTTCCTGAACAGGCTGCTTAATCAGATCCGAACAAACCATAGTAGCGAAATAGGGGGGTCGATCGCAACTGCCAATCTTCGCTAAAATCTATCTTTCATTCCCCGCAGTCTGGCAAAAGTTTGCACCGATTCGTCACTCTTTACCGCTGCTTGCAAATGCGGGTTATCCCAGCGCAGAAACGGATTAGTGCGCTTCTCTATCCCCAAAAGCGATGGTACGGTAGCTTCCGATCGACTGCGAGACTCCTTGACTTGAGTGTATCTGGCTTGTAAATCTGGGTTGTTACCATCTACAGTCAGGGCAAATTGTAAGTTTTTCAGCGTGTATTCGTGAGCGCACCAAACTCTGGTATTGTCGGGTAAAGCGCGGATCTTGCTTAGGGAGGATATCATTTGGGAGGGAGTGCCTTCAAAGAGCCTACCGCAACCACCAGCAAAGAGAGTATCGCCGCAAAACAGATCCCCTGGCTCATCCGCCACATTTGAGGGAAAATAGTAGGCGATGTGGGCGCGGGTATGTCCGGGGACAAAAAACACTTCGCCGATGCGATCGACAAACTGGACGCGATCGCCTTCCCGCAAAAACACATTTTGTCCCGGTATTCTACCAAAATCCTCTCCCCCTCCGTAGATGCGGAGATTGGCAAAGCGTTGCATCAGCTGCTTGTTGCCGCCCACATGATCGCTGTGATGGTGAGTGTTAAAAATAGCCACTAATACAGCCGCAATTTTATCAAGGAAACGCAGTACTGGTTCCGCTTCTGCCGGATCGACCACAGCTGCGACATTTTCTTGAGTATCGTGCAAGACAAATATATAGTTGTCCGAGAGTGCTGGGAGCCGATGAACCTGCATGAAAAAATACCTCTATAGAAACTTCTTCACTAGAATGAGTGTAGCGACTGATAAATTCCAGAAAACCCAACACGATCGGAATGTCTTAATTATTTTTTACTTATCGGTAAGGGAGTTAGTCACGTATGAAAGGGGGCGTACCGAGCAAAACAACTTTAGGAGCTAAACAGATTGTCGATCAAATTTTGGTTGCGGGTCAAATTAGCCGCAAGCAACATATGTTGCTGACTTGTGCCATTCTTTCAGACGCGCAACTCACTGACGAAGACCGCCGCCAA
>NZ_JACJUP010000584.1:0-4246 GCF_014748295.1 Planktothrix sp. FACHB-1355
CAGTCACATAATCTAAATAGCCAGAATCGGAGGCGCGGCTACCGCTAGCTGTCAGCTTGACCACAGGCGCTGCTGCCAATTCCAGCAACAGGTCGATGTCGTGGATCATTAAATCCAAAACGACAGAGACATCATTGGCCCGATTCGAGTAGGGGCTCATACGGTGCGCTTCCAAAGCAAGCAATTCTTCGGTTTTCAGCACTTTGCCGAGCTCCTGAAAAGCTGGATTGAAGCGTTCGATGTGACCTACTTGTAGAATTCGTCCTGACTCAGCTGCTGCATTGACGAGGGATTCAGCTTCGGCAATACTGGCGGCGATCGGTTTTTCGATGAGGACGTGAACCCCATGTTGCAGACAGGTCATTCCGACTGCATGATGCAGTCGGGTAGGTACTGCGATGCAGACTGCTTCCACATGAGGAAGTAGGTCTCGATAATGTTCAAAAAAGCGAACTCGATACTTACTGGCTGTATCCAGACCGCGCTCGACGTTAATGTCGGCGACACCTACCAGTTCGACATCTTTAAGTAAACTGAGAACACGGGTGTGATGCTGTCCCATATTGCCCACCCCGATGACCCCAATTCGCAACGGTTCCGGTTGATTTCGTTGCACGTAAGCGTTCGCAAATCTCACGGAGATGCTATCTTGCACTCTGTTATGCTCCTCCACCACTTTGGGTCTTATCCGAGTCGAGGCCGGGTCGCCCCGCCCTTACGCCGTCAAAAACCATCAAGATGGTAGCACAGTGTCCTTCTTGATTAAGAATTTCTAAGTTGAGTTTATGTTCCTACACATTAGAAGTTGATCGAAAGGTCTTTTTGTAGTAAAGGCGACCTATGTGCAGACCGTAGAGTTATATTTACAACATATGACAAGGGTGAGGAAAAAGTGGTAAAAGCGGTTATTTTGCTGTCTGGGGGGTTGGATTCGTCAACCGTTCTATATCAAGCAAAGGCTGATGGATGCGATTGTTACGCTCTTTCGTTTGATTATCGACAGCGCCATCGGCGGGAGTTGGAAGCGGCAAGGGCGATCGCTTTGTCTGCTGGTATCGCAGAACACCAAATGGTCAACTTTGATTTGCGCCTGTGGGGTGGTTCTGCTCTCACGGATGTAAAGATTGATTTACCTAGCGATCGCTCTCTCGCTGATATGTCTCAAAATATCCCCATCACTTATGTGCCAGCCCGCAATACCATATTTTTGAGTTTTGGGCTAGCTTATGCGGAAGCCATAGGTGCCCAACGAGTTTACATCGGCGTCAATGCTTTAGATTATTCCGGTTATCCAGATTGCCGTCCCGATTATATCCAGGCAATGCAGGAAGTGTTTCGCTTGGGCACGAAACAAGGTCGGGAAGGAGAAGCAATAAAAATTATAACGCCTTTGATTAATTTAAAGAAAACCGAGATTATTCAATTAGGAAATAGCTTAGCTGTACCTTGGGAAAAAACTTGGTCTTGCTACGCTGGCGAAGAATTGGCTTGTGGAGTTTGCGATTCTTGTCAGTTGCGTTTGGCAGCTTTTGCCGAATTGGGATTAAAAGATATGCTGCCTTATTCAATCCTGAAACAATTTTAAGGTTTTTCCATAACTAAAGGTCGGTGTTTGAGTTGTTGGTGCGGCTGTCATTGTCTGGTGCGATCGCTTTTTGTTCTGAGGAGTCATATCTATTGCTGTGTTGCAGAAAATCCGGTGAGGCTTCTAGGCGTCGAATGCGAATTTGATGCAAGCGCGGCCCTTCAGTAGAAACAACCGTAAATTCCAGATTTTTATACTGTAAAGTTTCTCCTGGATTGGGAATTTTTTGCAGCTGGTAAAGGATAAAACCACCTAAAGTTTGATACTCGTAGATAAGAGGCAAATTCAAATCTAAAAGATCGTTGAGTTCCTCTAAGTTCATCTGCGCTTGTACCAGAAAAGTTTGCTCGTCCAAACTTTGGACAATTACTTCTTCGTTACTATCTAATTCGCCACTATCGCCAATGATTTCGGCAATCAGATCGTTGAGGGTAAGCAAGCCAGCGGTGCCGCCAAACTCATCGACTACCATTACTATTGATTGGTGCGATCGCTGCATCATTGCCAATAATTCGCTCAAGGGAGTATATTCTGGTACAAATCTG
Source organism: Planktothrix sp. FACHB-1355 (assembly GCF_014748295.1). Classification (NCBI taxonomy): domain Bacteria; kingdom Bacillati; phylum Cyanobacteriota; class Cyanophyceae; order Oscillatoriales; family Microcoleaceae; genus Planktothrix; species Planktothrix sp. FACHB-1355. The sequence continues at coordinate 2,131 of NZ_JACJUP010000584.1, forward strand.
ACTGGGCGAATCCACTGCTGAATTGGTGTTTCCAGAGTCAAGATACCTTGGGCTAAAGGTTCGGCTAGTTCGATGAAGTCAATGTAGCCGCGAATGTCATCCAGGGATTCTCCCATGACGGGATAGCGAGAGTGTCCTGTGGCGGCGATTTCGTTCAAGAGTGTATGGAAGGTGGCGGTGCTGGGAATAGCCGCTATGCTGGTGCGGGGAACCATCACTTCTCCAGCCAAGACATCGCCAAATTCAAATACGTTTCGCAGCAGTTCTCGTTCTTCTGCTTCCAGTCCGGTGGATTCGCTGGAGGTGGTGATAATCCGTTGCAATTCTTCTGGGGTAACAGGCGGTTTCCAACCTTGTCCTGTGTAGCGGATACCCACAAGTCGCAACAGCAAGCGGGTGGATTGATTGAGAATCCAGATAAAGGGTTTGAAAAAGCGGGCGATCGCCAGACTCAGGGGTGCTAAAATTCTTGCTAATTGCTCGGAGTAAAGCATGGCGACGGTTTTGGGGCAAAGTTCTCCCAAAACAATCTGCAAGTAGGCGATCGACAAAAAAGCCATCGGTACGGCTAGAGTATGGGCGATCGCAATACTCATCTTTTCCGGTAGAGGCAGGTGCGCCATCCAGTTCGCCACCAGGACTGCCATTGTACTTTCGCCAATCCAGCCTAAAGCCAAACTGGAGAGAGTGATACCGAGTTGGGTTGTAGAGAGAAGGCGATCGATACTTTGTTGCAGGTGTTGTACTGCTCTAGCCTGGGCATCGCCAGAATCTACCAAATGGTTGATGCGCGATCGACGCACCGAGACTATGGAAAACTCAGCGGTAACAAAAAAAGCATTGATTGTAATGAGCAGCAGCACCGACAATAACCGCAGCACGGTGTCTGGCCACGTTAGGAAAGAAACTTGACTTAATCCCCGCTCAGCGACCGAGACAAGCACAAAGGCGGTAACCATTTGTAAAAAAGGCACGTATGCCAAAGGCAAAAGACAAAATCCAAACCAAAAAGCAGCAACCATAAGTCAGAATTCAGAAGCCGTTCCGATCGTGCTTCTGTTGATTTTTGACTTTTGCCTTCCTATCTTACTGGAATATCAGAGGTTTGGAGCCGCAGTTGTTGATCCGGGTAGTCCGTCAGGGTCAGGGAAAGTCGATCCGCGCCTTCAAGTACAGAGGTAGGGATACTCACCGTTCCCGAAAATGACTCCCCGTTGGGAGGCAATTCTCCTGGTAGGCCCTCTGCGCTGGCGCTCAAGGGACGACCCCGGTTATCGGTGACATCCAAAAAGCTGTATAAAAATTTTACTGGCTGGTCGCCCTCGTTTTTCAAGCTGACATCGAGCAGTAAAGTGTCTTGCTGCTGTTGCACCGATCGAATTTCGAGGGTAACGCCTTTATCTTTGGAAACGATCGGAAATGCCGCATTGGTTGCAGTAGATTCAGATGGTGAAAGTGATTTAGTTCGCTTTTCGCTAGCCTCATCATTTTTGTCTGCCTTAGCTTGCTTCCCTTTACCCTGCTTTCTGACGTTGACACTTTTGATGATATCTGCTTCTTTTAACATTACCAGGGGTTGTGTTCCCGCCGGTGTCTCCTTATAATTTTTCGTTTTGGCTGTTGGGCGAGCATCCGGTTGACTTACGCCTTTGAGAGCTTCGTGTCCCAAAGCAAATCCCCACATTCCGCTTACCAGGCCAGCCCCAAGCATCAGAACCAGCAAAACTAAAGTTAACGCTACAGTCGAATTCAACTTCATAGTTAATACGGTTTTACCCTAATTTCCCTACTTTCGATCCAGCTGACGATTTATATCTTAGTTAATATCTAAGGGTTGTCGAACTAAGCTGACTGATTATACAATAGGAAGGCGGCTTGCTCAGGACGAAAGGATCTGTGGCAAACGTGCGATCGCAAATTACCTAAAATACTCCGCGCCCTTGGCTGATTGGGGAAGTAGGGAAACGCTCGTTCGCGAAAGAGCTAATATAATACAAGGGTAACTACAAATCTACGGCAGTTGGCCGAGCGGTTTAGGCAGCGAACTCATAATTCGCCCCAGGCAGGTTCAACTCCTGCACTGCCGATATTCAGATCAAATAAACCATTGTCTAAC
>NZ_JACJUP010000585.1:0-4244 GCF_014748295.1 Planktothrix sp. FACHB-1355
TTTTTACAATACATTTGTACTATCCGTGGGTAGCGATCGCACTCCTGCAAGTGCCTTAACAAAAGTTCATACAGTGTCGATTACTTTTGTCCGACTACTTACCACTTAGTTGAAGAATGTAGGTTAAGGATTATACTCAAATTCCAAGAGCGATCGCACTCCTAACCAATCCCCTGTCGGTGTTTGTCCTATTTCGTAATAGTAGCCAATATCCCAAAAACTGAGGTTATATATGGCCTTCTCGCCCAATTTTGTATTGAAAAACTCATTCAACTTCGGAATATGGTTGTATTCTTTTGAACGATATCCAACATTTGTTTTTTCTACAATCAGCATTCCCGCGCTTTGTAAAGCCACTTTAATTGCTACAGCTTTTTTGTTGGCAATAGCGTATACGATCTGATGTTCGTAGGTGTAGTTATAATCACCATAGTAGTAACCGTAAAGCGTAATTGGCGGAAGTTCCGAGATAATACTATGGATTTTAGATTGTAAGTCTAATTTGATATCAGTGGCTTCTGCTAACTCAAATTTTCGCTCTTTGGAACGACGATAACTTACTTGATCGGGAACAGTTTGAGATAAACAAAGCCAATTTCCATCATCGGTTTTACCAATTATGATATAAAAGCAATAATTTGGACGATGACGATCAAAATAGCTATCGTTTACCTTCGGAATACTCAATCTAAAAGCTTGCAAATCTCGCAACTCTGCTTTTATAAGTTGTGATAACTGTTGATATGATTCAAATCGTTTAGCTTCAATTTCCGCATTCCATTCATCCTCGCGTTCATTTCTAGGAGGTGCGTACTCATAATCATTTTTAGATTGATCTGTTGGAGTTCCCCAGCGTTCGACTGATTGCCAATGCGCGATCGCCACATCCACATCTGTCAAGCTGACAAAACCTTGTGCGATCGCTAAATTCCAAACATTCAATTCCCCTTGTACTTCCGTCTCCCAAACAAATATGCGAGATGGATGCCAAAGGAGGACTTCTAGCGTACCAAGGAGTTGTTCTGTTTCTGGTTTCATAATCAATTTCTCTCCAAATTTAATCCCAATAACCGCTAGTAGAAACTCACAACCAATCTCCATTTAGAATTTGCCCAACAGCATAGATACCGCTTTCAATTACATAGGTTCGGAGTTGCTTCAGTTGGGAAAGCATAAAATTATTTAGCCTTTGATGCTTCAAACCAAAATATTTATAAGTTTGAATGTATTGCGATGAATTTAAAAGTTTAATTAAAACTTGTGTTTTAGATGGAGCAACTTCCCAAATTAACTCTTGATTTGGTTGTTCTTCTCTTTTTGTTAAAAATTCAAGTGCTTCAAGAAAAGGTTTAATTTGGGTTTTTATTTTTTTTGCTTCATCGCTGTAATAACCATCTTCTATACCGAAATAATCTCCAAATTTAGGAGTCCATATTCCATATTTGAGTGCTGTTATCCCAATCCAGGCATCATCGGCAGTTTTACCAACAATCATCTGGGACGCAAGGCTATCACAGCCCAAGTTATAAAACTCTAAGTCGGTTAAATGGGATGGCAATTCATCAATCAAGGTAATAGGTGGCTGATGTGTTTGACTGATGTTTGATGGTTGCTTTAATGCCTTTGCAGCACGTTGCCAAGCTTTGGTAAAATCTGGCAAATCTACAATTTGCAAACGATTTTTATAAATGAGGAAATTTACCAAATTAAATTCTCCTTGCTCTGCAACTTGCCAGACAAATGGTTCAATGGCAGCATCGCCTGCACTGCTGTACAATAAATCTTCTGTGATGACTTCCAAAGTTGCTAAAAGTTGCTCGGTTTTTGGATTCATAAAATTAGAAGTTTTCCAGATAAGATTTTGCAGTAGCTCGAACAATGCGGTTACAATCTCGTGCAAGTTGCTGACGGATTTCTACAGGACTAGATGGATTATCGGCGACGGCGTAGCGATCGCACCAAAATACAGATTGAGAACCTTGTCCGATCGCATCAACAGGAGTTAACGGGTGCAGGAGAGCCACAAAGCGCACAAATGCGTTAGGAGATTGGACGTATTCTGATAGTAATGTTGGTAAATCGTCGGTATTGGGATTGTAAATGCGGCTGAGTCCGCGTAATGTTGGGCTAGTTTGACGGGTGAAAGGTTGGATTACTAAATCTCGCAAAGATTCGCGAATTGTAGCTGGTGTATGAGGATTTTTGGCAACGGCGCGACGGACTTCGACTTTTTCATCTGGCGCGAGTTGTTCTAAAACGGATGGTGTAGTGTTGGGATTGGATGCGATCGCTTCTCTCACTTTTGCATCCACATCTTGACTGAGAAATTCCAAAGTATTCGCGGGTGTATTGGGATTGGTAGCTACTTTGTGACGAACGTATTCCTCTCGATCTGAAGCGAGAGTTTGCAAGATGGAAATCGGACAATTGGTAGAAGATGCGATCGTACAACGTACCTGTACATTTTCATCTCGTGCAAGTTGCTCCCAAAGTTCGGGAGTTGCGTTCGGATTATGTATCAAAAGACTGCGAATTTTTGGACTTGGATCGAAAGCTAACCTTGCCAAAATTTGGGAAGTCAAACTGGGATTGTAAACTAAAGATTCTAATACTTCTTCAGGTGTTCTAGGGCCAGAAAAATCATTGGGTTCTCGCCCTATTTCTTCTCCACCAGCAAACTCCCTTGCAGCCAGCATTTCCAAAACTGCAATAGGAGTATGGGGTTTTCCCGCAAGCATTTTGAGAATTTCATTATTTTCACCACTCCTCCTCGTGCTTTTGTTAGCATCGTTTGTTGTGGAAGGTGCATTAGCTTCACTTTCTATATATCGAGCAAGTAGTTCTAGCGCCGCAGGGGGAGTATTGGGATTTCCCGCTACGTTATGACGAATTGTATAGTCGGGGTGGGTAGCTAGTTGTTCTAAAATGTGAGGAGGCGTGTTGCGATTGGACGCTACTCTAGACACAGTGTAGATATAAGAGTCGCGAGATAGTTTTTCGAGAGCGCTAACTGGTGTATTGGGATGTGAAGCTACTTCATAACGTACTGAATAATTATTATGATTTGCCAATTGTTCTAAAGTGCTGGCAGGCATTTGAGAGCCTTGAACTGAATACTTGAGCAAATCGACTAATCTATCTCCACTCATCCGAGATGCTGCTTGAGCTAGCACATTACCAGGAGTTTTGGGATTGCGGATGTTCAAAATTCCTTCTTCTAAACCTAAACGTTCCAAAACTGCAACAGGAGTATTAAGATTAGCTATTAATTTATTCTTGACTTCGCGGCTAGTATCATTCGCCAACTTCATTAAAATCTCTACGGGTGTGTCAGAATTTTCTGCAACCGTTGCTCTTACCTTTTCAGATTCATCATTGGCTAATATTTCCAAAACTTGAACTGGTGTCTCTCTATGGGAACTTTTGTATGCCAGTCCGCGCCGTACAGAATCGCTGGGATCGCGTGTTAATTCTAAACGAATTTTTAACGGTAAGTTTTGATTGTCTAGCAATACGCTACGAACGGTTTCATCGGGATGTTTGGCGAGTTGTTCTAGAATGTGAACCGGAGTCAGGAAATTACGAGCAGCGTTGTAGAGAGCGTTGCGATCGCCACTTTTCAAAACTTCTGCCAACGCAAAAGGACTATTCGGGCGACGTGACATAAACTCGCGTGCTTTTGCATTTTCCTGATCTTGTTCTTTTTCAAGCACTAACCGATAGCGTTCCAAAATCGGTAAATTTCGATTTTTAGCTACCAAATCTAACATTGATAGATTACCATGAAGAGGGTCTTCGTCTGGTAGTTTGACAAATCGAATTAGCAAATCGGCAGGTGCGTTTGGATTTTCAGCGATCGTCCTCAATAAATAGTTATGTGGCTGAAGTTCATCAGCAATTCGTCTGAGTAAGGATTCAGGAGCAGCCGGATTTTTAGCAATTGCCTCTTTCTTACCTTGTTCTAGTAGCTGCTCTAAAATATCTAGGGGAGTGCGAGGATCTTTGGCAATTATATTTCCAGCAAGACCAAATGTAATGAGTTGCTGTAAATATTCCCGACGCTCTGCTTCTGGAATTGCTGGATTATAGGCAAGTGCCAAAAACACATCGCTATCTCTGTTATAATAATCATAACGATCGATCGAGTTTGATGGTCTAATTAGTTGATTTTTAAGAATTTCTCTCAACGTTGCTGGAGTTCTAGGATTAGCAACTAATGCGACACCAACAGAGCGCAAGTTGCT
>NZ_JACJUP010000586.1:0-4163 GCF_014748295.1 Planktothrix sp. FACHB-1355
GTTGGAATGATAGTAGGAGTTCCCTGGCATATTGACGCCGATCCCAAATCGGACTTTTCCCAGCAGTCGAGAAAGCTTTGGGGTGCTGATGTAAACTGGCGAACAGCCCTAGCCTATGATGCTGTGCGATCGCTAATTGCGGCACTCCAGTTCAATCCTACTCGAACTGGAATACAACAAACCCTATCTTCTTCAAATTTTTCGACAACAGCTGCTTCTGGAATTGTTCGTTTTTTACCATCTGGCGCAGTCTTTCCGCCCTTTATTACAGCAGGTATACGATCTAGCTCAGCAGCGTGGTTTCAGTCTCGAACAAATTGCCGTTGCGATTGACGGTTTGGCAGTAGCTGCCAATTGAAACTTGTTAAAAAGTTTTTTTAGCATTTTATCAAGCTACCAAAGCGTTGCGAAAAATAGATTTTTGTAAACAAATATTGAAGGTATAAAAATCGAGTTAGTTTGCCAAGACTCAATTACGCGATCGCTTCACAATCCGTTACAAAGAGTTTCTGATACGAATTGTTGACAACACATCCGTGGGGTACAGCTCTCAGCGAAAATGGAATAAAAAATCACATCTTTTTTTAGGGATGACCACGGCCTGTGAAAGTGGCTGGAGAAGGGTTGTTTTTCCAATTTAAGTATGCCTTCTCATTTTGTTCTGTAACTCAGCCAACTTGAGTAACGCGGTCAATCCAGTCAAAAAAAGGCACTTCGGTGACGATTTGTTGAAAAATTTATCTAAATCTAAGTCGCGTAAAAACTATCCATCCGGCGAGAGCCCTTTCTTATTATTGAGAAACTAAATGAAAAACCAGACTCCAGCACGAATCATACTAGAATTGACAGCTTCAAACTGGTATTTTTGCTTACAAGTTCTGCAAAGAGCTTTGGAATCAGTTGGATGGATAAGAGCTTTACTGATAGCAGGCGAAAACTCAGATCTGTGTAAGAAAATAGAGCTATTTTGGTCGGAAATAATAGAAGCTTCTTTGGGACTAGAGTATAGTAAATCGGGAGTAGAAGAGCTTTACCCGATGCCCGACAATGAATCTGGTGCATACTGTTATTCATCTGCTACTGAAGCAGAAGCATTGGCTAAAGAAGAATGTAAGGCAGCGGCGATCGTTACTGTAGGATCTTTGGCAGAGCTTTACCAGCTGAGGAATTCTTCCGCTCGCTCTTGGCATAGCACAGTTGTAAATTATCCGGACTCCGAGAATAACCTGCAAACAAACTCTGCCAAAGCAGCTCGCACATGGGGAGAAAAGAAGGGCGAATCTATTCCACCAATACAGCTTGTAAGTCTGCCAGGAGTAGAAGCGAGCGTAATTGTATTATCTAGCGATCTGAATTTATGGATGCAAATAGAGCCAGTAAAAACGCCAGAAAATACTCACCAAAACTGGCAAGTTTCCCTAATTTTCGATCCGCACAAAATAGTCGAATTGCTTGCTATCCCAGCGATCGCAACTGTTCTACCTTACTATTCGGAATTGATGGCGGCGGATCTGACGAACAACAACAGCATTGTCAAACGCTTGTGGCTGCAACTGCTATCATTGCTTCAACCATATCGTGCGATCGCGCCAGCGCAACAAAATCACAGTTCTCATGCTGCCAAGCAAATAGAAAAGCATGAGAACTGGCGAGAAAACACACTTAAACTTGCTTCTAACCCGCAAATGTCGAGTACCTCAGTATTATCTTCGTCATCTTTAGAGAGTGCATCCATACCTGTGCTGCTAGAACCGCTGTTCTGGGAGTCGCCGATCGGAATTCTTTGCGAGAGCTTAGATGGAGGTATTCTCAGAGCAAATCCAGCTTTCGAGAAATTGATAGGTTACACAGAAGCACAATTGCGACGACTGGATTGTCGAGCTATCAGTCATCCTGAAGATTTCGCGGCGGAAGTTAGGTGTATTCAGCAAATAGTCAGGGGAAGTTTACAACGACAAACGCTGCAAAAGCGCTATATTTGCCGAGATGGGACGATTGTCTGGACAGAAGTGACGATATCGCAGATCGATAGCGCCGAAGCAGACGATCGCTACTTACTGGTATTCGTAAAAGATGTAACCTCTATTCAACGAGCGGAACAGGAACTGCAAAAGCGGCGACAGTGGGAAGCGCTGTTGAGCGAAATAGCGGCTACGATCCGCAGTTCGTTCGATTTTCCTAAAATTCTGGAGATTGCGGTCAGACGGCTGCGATCGGTTCTCAATACCGATCGAGTGCTTGCCTATCAGTTGCAACCAGACCAAAGCGGTGTTTGCGTAGCGGAAGCAGTCGAGCCTGCTTACCCGGTAATTTGGCGGCAAACTTTTTCACCGGAAACAATTCCCACAAGCTATCTAAAAGCTTACAGTCAAGGTCGCCTCTGGCATACAGCAGATATCTATGCAGAAGCATTATCTGTCTGCCATCAGCAAATGCTGGAAGCGATGAAGGTACGCAGTATGATGGCGGTACCAATTCAACGCCCAGATGACGAGTTACAGGAAGAAGGATCGCGCCCTCTGTGGGGTTTAATATTTGTTCATCATTGCCGTACCCCCCGACAGTGGACGCCAGACGAACAACAGCTAGTGCAGGCAGTTGCCAATCAGGTGGCCATTGCTTTTGAGCAGTCGCTGAGAGTCCAGCAACTGCAAGCATATACTAAAGAATTGGAAGAACGGGTGAAAGAGCGGACTCGTTCGTTGGAAAGATCTCTGCAATTTGAGCAACTGATTCGCAACCTAACTAAAGTGCTACATCAGGTGGATCTTGATGAAAACCAAATGCTGGAAGTTGCTGTGGAAGGTTTAGTAAAAACGCTGGGAGTTGCAGGTGGTTACGGATGTCTTTTTAACAGAAACAACGGTGTGCTGGAGGTGCGTTACGAATATTTGAGGAAGGCAGAGATTTACAGCTTTACTTCTCACACGTTCGGCGAAAAGCAGGAAAAAAACCAGCAAAACTCTCCCATAACTAGCGGCTCTTTGCTAGGGGTGTGCTTGTCGCTAGAGGATTTGCCTGAAAGTAGCCGCAATGGGCTTTTAGCTGGAAAAAGCTGTTTTATAAGTAATCAATTACAAAAGTCGATCGCGCGGGGCGAGAGCGAAACTTTAGCGATCGTGCCTATTTTTGATGCACTGGGCTTAATTGGCGCTATTTGTCTGCGTGCGGGTAGAAGTGAAGCAGCGGCTACTACTGAGCGTCAATTGGAGGCAGATGAAATTCAGCTGGTCGAGCAAGTGGCGAGTCAATGCGCGATCGCGATCGACAGATCCCGCACTTGGCGATGCTTGCAAGCACAAAACCAGGAACTGGCAACCCTCAATCGCGTCAAAGGAGAACTGATTGCCAACACCAGTCACGAGCTGCGGACACCCTTAACCGCTATTCTCGGTTTTTCAAGTGTCCTCATTCAAGAATGCTTTGGCACACTTAATAGCAAACAGAAAGAATATGTGGAACGAATCAACACCAGCGGTCAACACCTGCTGGCGCTGATCAACGATATTCTCGATCTTTCTCGCATTGAGGCAGGTCGCTTGGAACTGGAACCGCAAGTAGTTTTTATCGCCGAAGTAGTCGAAAGCGCGATCGACTTGATCCGGGAGCGAGCCCAGGAACAAGGTTTGACTCTGGAAGTAGAGCTAGATCCTGACTTAGAGTACTGCGTGGCCGATCCCAGACGCCTCAAACAAATGCTGTTGAATTTACTCATCAATGCGATTAAATTTACCCCAGCGGGAAAAGTCGGTCTAAAAGTCTATCGTTCTCACCTTTTATCGGAAAGCGGCTCTACGGACAAGATTAATTTTCTCGTTTGGGATAACGGTATCGGCATCGATTTGGAAGATCAAGGGAAACTTTTTTCTCCTTTTTCGCAAATTGATAGTTCTCTATCGCGTCGGTATCCGGGAACTGGGTTAGGATTGGCGATCGTGCGGAAATTGGCAGAACTCCACGGAGGGTCGATTACCCTAGAATCTCGTAAGGGGCAGGGGGCACGCTTCACCCTGTCTTTGCCCCTGCTTTCCGCTTCCGAATAACAATCTCGGTTTTTTTAGCGACGTAGTGCCGTATCGGTGGGCAAACAGATCAGATTGTCGTCTTGGGTATGAATTAATCCCCTCTGGCGTAACTTGCCCATTAAGCGAGTTACTGTCACG
>NZ_JACJUP010000587.1:0-4190 GCF_014748295.1 Planktothrix sp. FACHB-1355
ATCTGCATAAAATCTTCATTTTATTTTCTCAATCGTGGGCAAGTCATCCTGCCCGCCCCCGATTTACTACATTCCCATTATTTCGTAACCTGCATCAACATACAGGATCTGGCCCGTAATGCCGCTAGCCAAGTCACTGCATAGGAAGGCAGCTGTATTGCCCACTTCCACTTGAGTAACCGTGCGTCGCAGCGGTGCTACTTTCTCAACGTGGTGGATCATATCCAGAATCCCACCTACCGCAGAAGAAGCCAGAGTGCGGATTGGGCCAGCAGAGATGCCATTTACCCTGATATTCTGGGGGCCGAGTTCGGATGCTAGGTAACGAACATTCATTTCTAGAGCAGCTTTAGCGATCCCCATCACATTATAGTTAGGAACTACTCGCACACCGCCCAAGTATGTTAGGGTGACTATGCTACCGCCCTCTGTCATTAAGGGTTTAGCTGCCCCACTGAGTTGGATCAGCGAGTAAGCGCTCACATCCAGAGCCAGGGAAAAGCCCTGCCGGGATGTTTTGCTAAAATCTCCTGATAAATCATCTTTGTTGGCAAAAGCGAGGCAATGGATCAGGATGTCCAGCCTGCCCCACTTGTCGCGGATAGCGTCAAAGGCTGTTTGAATCTGGGCTTCATCTTGAACGTTGCAGGGCAAAAACAAGCTGGGATTGAGCGGTTCTACCAGTTCTGCAACTTTCTTCTCCATACGACCTTTTTCGTCGGGCAGGTAGGTGATGCCAAGATTAGCACCAGCTTTATGGAGTTGTTGGGCAATGCCCCAAGCGATCGAGCGGTTGTTGGCAATGCCAGTTACAAGCGCGTTTTTTCCGGTTAAATTCAGCATAGTGGTTCATTATATCGGAGTCAGTGCGGCAAGTAACGACGGCTGTTATGGTTTGTTCTGTTGGCGATCTCTCGCACCATGCTGTATCCACTTTACAAAATTCTGTATCTAATTATACATTATTGTCTAGAAAAGTTATTGGGCATTTATCGGTAAATTTATTTATAGCTATATAAAATGTATCTTTCCTCATTTAGGTAATAATTATGTGCTATAGTACACAGAAATTTTATAGATGCAATGCTACTGAGACAAACAAAACTAAACAGAAAAACTGAGCCGTTCCGAGCGATTGACAGAGCTATCGAAAACTTTGGGTTTTTTAGAAATAAAGTACTTCAGTTCTGGATAAACAAGCAAGATTTATCCCGGTATAAGCTGAATCAAGACTATACTGCTTTGAGGAAAGACCGAGAGCGGGTAGCCAGAGAGGTTGATTTGACCATAAAGCGAAAGCTAGCAGCTTGCTCTTACTGTCGAGTACGTTTAATGGCGCGGCTTTCCTCCCGTGCAGAGAGTAGGGCAATCTATAGCCTTAAGGAACTCCAGATGGTAAAAATTTGTACCGTAAGGCATACGGAAAATGAAAGTGCAGAAAAAGTAACCTCTAGCTGAAGGGAAACTGATGGCAGGGTTGGCTGGTGAAATCAAAAATTGCCAGCATGACTGCACGGAGAATGTCAAACTTTATTCCAAAATTTTGCAAAATCTTTTGGGTCTCTGTGAGGGCAAGGAATATGGTCGTTATACAAGATAGACCGCTAGCAATTGTATTTCGTCAAATGGGCAGCGGGGCGTTTCCACCAGTTGTAGAAACGTTTGAAAGGGGAAAAACCATCTTTTTCCCAGGAGATCCGGCTGAACGGGTGTACTTCCTGCTTAAAGGTGCAGTGAAACTTTCTAGAGTTTATGAAGCAGGAGAAGAGATTACCGTAGCTCTATTGCGAGAAAATAGTGTTTTTGGGGTATTATCGCTGATTACAGGGAATCGCTCCGATCGCTTTTACCATGCGGTTGCCTTCACCCCAGTGGAACTGCTTTCAGCACCGATCGATCAGGTAGAACAAGCGCTGAATGAAAATCCTGAGTTAGCAATGTTGATGTTGCGGGGTCTTTCCTCACGGATCTTACAAACTGAGATGATGATCGAAACCCTGGCCCATAGAGATATGGGATCGCGGCTGGTCAGTTTTCTGCTGATTCTCTGCCGAGATTTTGGCGTTTCAGGCCCTGAAGGGATTACGATCGACTTGAAACTTTCTCACCAGGCGATCGCAGAAGCTATAGGTTCCACCCGCGTTACCGTTACTCGGTTGTTGGGAGATCTGCGGCAAGAAAAAATGATCTCCATCCACAAAAAAAAGATTACCGTCCACAATCCTGTAACCTTAAGTCAACAATTTACCTAGCGATCGAAGCGGCATAACCTGGTGCAATGCCTTATAAATGGCAACCCGATGCGTTGCTTGGATAACTAAGCGCTATTTGAGTCCCAGGAATGGTAAAATCAAGCGAGTACTGTGAGGTTTGCGGGAAATAGACTGGCTAACCAGTAAACCAAGAGACTAAAACAGTATCTTGCCTATGGTTTAGAGCCAAACCGAACTTCAAGTAACAACTCCAGAGAACCTGAGTTTTGATGGTTTTCAGGTACTCATTACCCCGGAGGAAGCCACTCGTCAAGCAGTTAATGCTAGGAAATTGAAACCTCTGTCTTGAACTGAACCAACTGGTGAATGGGTCTCATCGACGTTTCAACTGGTTAGGAAACTGCCGCAAGGACTTTTCAAGAAAGGTCGTAGTGCTTAAACCTTTGAATCTCAGCAATTCAATTGAGGAGATTGTCAATCGATAGCTCCCCAGTCTGTAACCTCTGTGACAGTTAGCAGCTAAGGGAAGTAGAGTAGAAACGGAGTTGACTGGCGCTCCAAGTTATCGCACTTAAAAGCCAGCCCCATCACGGGGAATAAATCCCTCGTGTTTTCTTTCCTAACCGCTCTTTTGGCAGGGAGTTTTCACACTCCCAGACATATATATGACCACCGGGTTAATCCTGATTGCGGCAATTTTGGTGTTGGGGGGAGCGATCGCATCGGTGGGAGATCGCATAGGGACAAAAGTTGGGAAGGCTCGCTTAAGCCTGTTTAACTTGCGTCCGAAGAACACAGCGGTGTTGATCACCTTCTTGACAGGCAGCTTGATCTCTAGTTCGACGTTGGCGATCTTATTTGCCGCCAGCGAACAATTACGCACGGGCGTTTTTAAACTGGAAAAAATTCAGAAAGATTTGAGAAGCGCCCGCCAACAGATAGAAGAAAGCCGAACCGAGAAAAGTAAGGCAGAAAGTGAAAAAGTACAGGTAGAACAACAGCTGGCTGAGGCTAAATCCGAACAGTCAACAGCGCAAAAGCGTCTGGATTCAACCAATCAGGCTCTACAGTTGGCATTGGCTAAGCTGGCAGAAGCAATGGCCAAACAAGCTCGTACAGAAATGCAGCTCAACCGGACTCAAACTCAATTGAGTCGAACTCAAACTCAGCTGAGTCAAACGGAAAACCAGTTGGGTCAAACAGAAAACCAGTTGGGCCAAACACAAAGCGCACTAAATGGAACGCAGGAGCAATTAAAAGCAGTATCCGGACAAGCACAAGAACTGCGTTCGGAAATTCAAAAATTGCAAGCAGAACGGCAGGATTTGATCGCCCAGCGTAACGAAGTTAAAGCTCAGATTACCGAACTGAAGCAACAGCTCGATCAAAGGGATGAGAAAATTGCTGCCCGCGATCGGATTATCCAGCAAAAGGACGAAAAAATCGGCGCACAAGATGACGCGATCGCACAGCGCGATCGACAAATCGCCGCTCAAGACCAGAGAATTTCCCAAAAAGAGCAAGAAATTGCCGCTCGCGATGGACAAATCGCCACACGAGACCAAACAATCTCGCAACAGGAAAGTCGTCTCAAAGAACTTAAAGGACAACTAACTCAACAAGAAAAACTACTGGCACAACAAGACACAAAACTCTCCGAACAAGATAAAAAACTTTCTGAAAGAGAACAAAAACTAAATATTTTGCAAAAGGAAGTAGCAAGTCTAGAGCAAGACTACCAACAACTGTTTCGGGGTAACGTTACAGTCCGGCGCGGTCAAGTTCTGGCAGCTGGTGTAGTGCGGATTGTGGAACCTTCAGCGGCTCGTCAAGCTGTAGATAGACTGCTGTTGCAGGCAAACCGAGTAGCTCTGGAGCGCACGCATCCCGATAATAAAAATCTTAAGCAACAAGTAATAGTAATTAGGCAAGCAGATGTCAACCAACTTATAGATAAAATTGATGACGGTAAAGACT
>NZ_JACJUP010000588.1:0-4239 GCF_014748295.1 Planktothrix sp. FACHB-1355
ACCCCAGGAACGTTATCTACTAGATGATGGAAGCGGGTTTGGGCAATTTTCAATTCATTTAGCGATCGCTCTAGCTGTTGGGCATATTCCTGAGAACGTTGATAAAGGCGGGCATTTTCTAGAGAAATGGCGGCTTGAGCGCAAAGTAGATTCAGGATTTCTACCCGATCGCTAGTAAACGCTCCCGTTGCTAAATTATTTTCTAGATATAAAATGCCCATCAACTTCCCTTGGTGTAAAATCGGGCTGCACAAAATACTCTTAGGTTGCTGGTGAATAATATAGGGATCGTTGGCTAAGATTGGCTCTACTGTAGCATCCAGCAGCACAACAGTTTGCTTGCTACGCTTAACTTTGTAAATTAGCTTTAGGGGAATATCCTGACTATCCTCAATCGGAATCCTCTGCAATACTACTGGGTTTGTTCCCTGGGTAATTGAGCCTTTAATCAGCAGGCGTTCACCTTTGCTGTCGCGTAGCGAATCGTCTCGCCGCAGCATTAACACGCATTTATCAGCCCCAGCATTTTCGATGACGATTCTAAGCAACGATGACAGCAATTTTTCCAGTTCGATTTCGCTGGAGATAGTTTGGGAAGCTTTGAGAATGGTAGCTAAATCTAAAGCTACAGAAGCACTACTACTGGATGTAGTGCTTCTGGTGTAGGTGACATTCCTCAAAGCAAATATAGTTTCGTGAGTTGAGATAGTCGAACGAGTTTGCTGTAATATGGGAGCGAGTAATTGGGGATAGCGTTTTTCTAAGTCGGCAACTTTGGCTTTTGCACCCCAACGGGCGTAGCAGTAGTATGCTTCTTGCATATATATTTGAGCTATTTTTTCTTTATCCCAATTGAGATAAAATTTAGCGGCTAGTTCATTTGCTAAAGCTTCTTCTTGAATGTATTCATTTTCTTTGGCTCCCAAAATTGCCTTGTCGTATAGCTCGATGGCGGTAGATTTCTGTCCTAAAACTCGACATTTTTCGGCTTCTACGAGATCGACTTTATGCTGGTGATTCATGGGCGCATAATCCGCCCAATACTGTAACTTAGTTTGGTTTTCTGCCACCCGTTCTAATAGAGTTGATACTTCCGATGACGGTTGACTCAATAGTGCTAGAGCCACCAAAGAATCATAGAAATAAAACGCAGGTTCGCCAACTGTTCCCGCACCCGATATGAAATAGTTTCTGCACTCAAAGGCATGGTTATTAGCTGGCTCAACTTCCCCAAACAAAAAGCAAAGCATCAACTTATGCGAGTGGAAAATATATAATCCATTTAGATCGTTGACAGACTGCAACCGGGGGAGAAATTCTGGTTCTTGGAAAGCCGATCCAGACAAAATGGTGGGATGCTCTGCCAAACCTAGTAAATTTGAAGTCACTTGCCAATAAATCAAACAGTAATTAGCTGTTCCCAACTGCTTCAGTTGCACTAAAGCATGGTAGTAAGTGCGTGTATCTTCCGCCAAGTTAGCAAGGGGTTGACCGCACCAAAAAGAAATCCAACAGAAATTGTGAACCGCATATCCAGCGTATTCCGGGTTTCCAACTTCTAGCCCCAGGGTATAACTCTCACTCAAGAGGGGTAACATTTCTTTGAGGTGAGATTTGCGGTGGAGGATATAACTTCCCAGCAGGAAAAATACTTCCAGTTTAGTTGCTTTATCATCGAACTTTGCCGCCACATTCAATGCCAAATTTCCAAACTGTGCAGCTAAATCTATATTCTGCATATTACATAGAACTAAACTGTAACAAGTATAGTTAGTAGCAGAAACAGATATATTGCCGTGCCGCAGGAATAATTTGACTAACAAGGTAGCTAGTAATGGATACATAAGAGATCCACTGGTGTAAGCTGCTGCCATGATGCTGCTGGCAATCTGGGTAATGGCGATTTTATTTGCATCTGTCATCACAGGGAGGTTGACAAAATCTGCAATTTCTCTGTCACCAATCAATTCGCTAATTTCTTGGATTGACTGTTGAATATCTGCGGGTGTGGGTGATTCGGTAATGTTTGCGCCCAACTGTTGCAAGATATTGATGCCGATCGCCAGCACTTCATTGAGTTGGCGCTGGGAAGTTTTACCTTGAATCCTAATGCGGTAAACATTGACTTGTTCTAGTAAAGAATGTGCTTGTTCGGTGACAAGATCGATCGACTTTTCCATCGCCTCAAAGTCACCGCATAGCATGGCGACTTCCGCCGCTAATTCATGAAAAGCGAGGCTCATTTCATACTGCTGTTGCCAAGCATTTTCTCCTAACAAAGATAGTCCCACTGCGGCATATTCACGCGCTGCTTGATAGGCGGTGGCAGTTCTGGCTTTGCGACAGGCGGTGAGGTTAAGTCGTGCTAGTTCATTTCGTTGTGTTTGTTCGCTAATTAAAGAAGTTCCATAATTTAATTGATTGACTATTTCAAAAATCCGCTCTTCTCTGGCATCTGGAGAAACTTGTTGCAGGAGTAGTTGACCAATTTGGTAATGAGTTGCCTGTTTTTGGCGATCGGGAATCAGAGCATAAGCGGCTTGCTGTACTCGATCGTGTAAGAATTTATAAGTAACAGTTTCCTGATTTTCTGATGTAGTTTTTGTGGTTTCTTGGCAGACATAAAACTTATAAAAATCGCCGATCGGTACGATAAATCCTTCTTGTAATGCTTTCCATAAACAGGCTGCTGTTTCGATTTGAGATTGTTCTGAAACAATTGCCAAAGTTGCCAAATCAAAAGAGTTGCCAATGCAAGCTGCTAGCTGCAACATCTGTTGAGTTGATGGCTGGAGTTTGCGTAATTGAGAACTCATAAAAGCTACAACATCATCTGTCACTGCTTGAGTTCTTACTTGCGCGATATCGCATTGCCAGCAGCCTAACTCAAAATCAAATTGAATCAGTTCATCTTGATATAACGCTTTGAGAAACTGGGTGGTAAAAAAGGGATTGCCTTGAGTTTTTTGATATATTAATCTAGAAAGATTACCAGCTAAATCTTCTGAAGTTTTGAGCGTGTCAGCAATTAATTTATTTACTTGGACTTGATTTAACGGTGCTAAAGTAATCGTATTAATTGTCGATCGCGATTTAGCAATGTCACTCAAAGTCAACATTAATGGATGACCTGGGTAGACTTCGTTATCGCGGTATGCACCAATGATGAAAAGATAACCCGTATCAGCCATTAATAGCTGCATTAAATTCAGAGAAGCTAAATCTGCCCATTGCAAATCATCTAAAAATATCACCAAGGGATGTTCTTTAGTTGTAAAAACTTGGGTGAATTTTTGAAATAATAAGTTAAAGCGATTTTGCGCCGCCGTTCCTGATAATTCTACGGCTGGCGGTTGTTGGCCAATAATGTTTTCTAATTCGGGAATTACTTCAATAATTACTTGCCCGTTTTCACCAACCGCCTCTAATATTTTATGCTTCCATTGTGCTATTTGGACATCGCTTTCGCTCAACAATTGTCCCATTAAATCCCGAAAGGCTTGCACAAAGGCACTGAAGGGAATATTCCGTTGAAATTGGTCGTATTTACCTTTAATAAAGTAGCCCCGTTGTCTAACGATTGGTTTATGCACCTCGTTAACAACGACAGTTTTCCCAATTCCCGAAAACCCAGCTACTAGCATCATTTCGGTTGCGCCATGACTGACTCTTTCAAATGCTTCTAGTAGGGTTTGTACTTCCGCATCTCTGCCATAAAGTTTATCGGGGATGATGAAACGATCGCACAGATCCTGTTGTGCAATTGGAAAAGTTTCAATTTTTCCTTTTGTTTGTAATTGCTGCCAGCATTGTTCTAGATCCCATTTCAGTCCTAATGCGCTTTGATAGCGGTCTTCAGCATTTTTTGCCATTAATTTAGAGACGATTTCTGATAAAACTGCTGGAATTTCTGGATTGATTTCATTCACTAATTTGGGCGGTTTAGCAATGTGACAATGGACTAACTCCATCGGTTCGTTTGCTTGAAACGGTAACTCTCCAGTTAGTATTTCGTAAAAAGTTACACCTAATGAATAAAAATCTGTTCGGTAATCAATGCCCCGATTCATTCGACCAGTTTGTTCGGGAGAAATATAAGCTAATGTGCCTTCGAGTACATTGGGGTTGACTAGGGTTTGGGTTTCTCTCGGTAATAATGAGGCAATACTGAAGTCGATTAATTTAACTTCTTTGGTGTGGGGATTAATCAAAATGTTGCTGGGTTTGATATCTTTATGG
>NZ_JACJUP010000589.1:0-4237 GCF_014748295.1 Planktothrix sp. FACHB-1355
GGAGCAGTATTTTGCCGAGCGCTCGTATCGGGTGGCCGGGTTGGATGCGGCTCAAAATCAGGTGACCTTCGAGGGATTTGTGCGCCCCAGCTGGTTTCTAGCAATTTTCTTGAGTTTTTTAGCGGCAGTAGGAATTCTATGTCTGACGCTGGTTTTATCGATATTGTTTCCCCAAGTCGGGATGGGATTTCTGGGACTGGAAATCTTGTCGCCGATTGCAGGGATTTTTTACTGGCAAAAAGCTGGACGCCCAGAGCAGGTGTCCCTTCAGTTTGAAGATGTCGGTAAAGAAGGTACTCAGGAGATGCAAAGTGCGATCGTCGTTAAGGCGCATCGGGACGAGCTCTCAGCATTGCAACAGGCACTGTGCTTGCAACAAGAGCGATCGCAATAGGACAGGCGAAATACTCACTTACCATCATGCTATAATAAACCCCCCTCAAAACTTGCTCGGCTTGAGTGGGGTTTACTACCTTTAAATCAACTTTTTTGTCGCACCAGAGGTCGCGTTTGAACTGCTAAAATGGCATACTTAATCATTTTTTAGCCAATTCTATCCCTTAAGTGTCAGCCGCTCTGAACAGCGACTGCAACTTTTTCGCTAGAGTGTTCCAACTCTCTTAGGCTGGGAAACAGGAAATGGTTTTCTTCCACATACTGAGCCCCAAACAAGCCCTTTTCTGCCCAAAAGTACCGATCTGTGGTATGCTCGTTCCGCTTAACCAACAGCAGAGCAGGTGGGACAATTCCTTCAGCTTGAATAAATTTTCGAGCCGCCGTTACTGGTTTATCCTGCCCACTTTCGATGCTATATTGAGGCACGTGCTCAAGAATCCTGCGCCCTTCTTGGCGACGGCGACTTTTGCGCTTACGTCTCCTAGCCAAGCTAGTTACCTCCTCTTTTACTCGTATTCTCTAATGATATTTACCAAAGCCGTCGCAAGTATATCGGGTTGAGATCTAAAAATCAACTTTTGTTAAACGATCGATACAAATAGGGCAGGTACACTAGAGGTCAAGTACTGGGTGAGATCGCGCTAAGCTGAAAACAGACTGCCATCGGAGTAGCTGGAATAAAAAGTGTAGATTTTAATCGATCGCGCATAAATACTCAGATAGCATCGGCTCGGAACAATCTCAAAAGCAAGTTACTCCAGTATCTCTTGGAGGCGATCTCAAGAAGAGAAAGGGATTTGGCCAAGAGCGACATTTGATTCGGTTGATTACTCAAGCTTGACCTCATGTTGATGCCAGCCAGTTCGGAATTTGTTGCTCTGTGTCAAGCTCAAGTCGCACTGCTTACCCAGGCGCTGGGAGCTACTTTGAGCGTGGTGTATTTGACAGAAGAATTTGTGGAGGGACAAGAGGCAAAACTGATCCCTGTGGTGGCCTTCCCAGAACAAACCGTGCTTTGGCAGGAGAAGGACTCGCTGGCGCTTTTACCAGATGCGATCGAGCGGTTAAACAATGTCCCTCGTTTACTCTCAGCGGCACCGCAAGACTCTTTAACGCCTCAGAAGTCTGACGTAGGTGGGGGAGATCGGGAGGCGCGGCAGGGAAGAAATGGTCATACTTTAGTGCAACAGCGCCAAATAGTTTTGCCTTTGATCCACGAAGGAGTGGTGATGGGCTTGTTGGTCACGAGTCGCAAGGATCGACCCTGGAATGAGCAGGAAATAATGGAGATCGAACGGATCGCTCATACAATGGCGATCGCTTGTATTCTAGACCAACGCTCTCAATGGCTGAGTCAGCAATTTAGTCAACAACAGCGCCTCCAGACTCAGCAAAACGACCTTCTGCATAATTTGCTGCACCAGCTTCGTAACCCTCTGACGGCTTTGCGGACATTTGGGAAGTTGCTGCTGAAGCGGCTGCAATTAGAAGATGCAAACCGGGATATAGCTTCTAACATTTTGCGAGAAAGCGATCGCATCCAAGAATTACTGCAACAGTTCGACGGTGTTGTGGATCTGACCGTTAACGACCGCGTTTCCCTGCCGACTTTCCCAGAGTTGGTGTCGGTTGATAGTAAAACTGCTGTTGAGAGTGTTACTGAACCGCCGTCAGAAAATAAACGGTTACTCCTATTACCCGAAGCAGGATTGATGGGGCTGGAATCTCTGGCACCTTGCTCTGTGACACAAGTGTTGGAACCGCTGATAACATCGGCTATGGCGATCGCGCAAGAACGAAATTTAAAGCTAAAAGCGGATATTCAGAGCAATTTGCCGCTTGTAAAAGCCAATGCCAAGGCTTTACGGGAAGTTTTTAGCAATTTAATCGATAATGCTTTAAAATATACGCCGTCTGGGGGAATAATCTACATTCAGGCAGGGTTAGAGCGACAATTTCCTCAAGGTCGGTGGCAGGGGGTAGGGGTGAGCGACACTGGCCCTGGCATTCCGCCCCAAGATTTAGAGCGGCTATTTGAGCGGCATTACCGGGGAGTTCAAGCAAATACAAGTATTCCCGGCACTGGCTTGGGTTTGGCGATCGCACGAGATTTGGTACGGCAAATGCAGGGTGAAATAGAGGTTTTCAGCCCATCCACACACTCTGCTGATGGCGTCGTGGGTGCTACTTTTATTGTGTGGCTGGCAGAAAGCTAACGGTTCTTTAGTTTTTAGTGTAGCTGGCGTCGGAGCGGGAGAGCGGGAGAGCGGGAGAGTGGGAGAGTGGGGGAGAAAATGTCCCCACATGAACTTTTGCATAGAGATTGCGAAAGAACCATCAAAGTTCAATTTGAGGTACGCTCATATTCTCGGTTGCTATGAAAAATTGTGGCTTTGGTAACGATCGAACTACTAAGAAACCGATTTTAGACGCTTACCTTTGCGATACAGAACGTCTGAGTATTAGGTCTGAGTTTAAAGTTAATGTCAGATCTGTTTCGGGTTCTATTAAAAGGAGTCTAACTCTTTGCTGGTTGCGGAAGCGTCCTATGAGTTCGGGAGTTGAACCAAACCCGGAACTTAGCAAGATTTGTTGGGAAGCGATCGCTGGATTACCGGTAACAGCTGCGATCGCCGCAGCAGCAGCTGTACCTAAAGCTGTATTTGCGATCGTTCTACTGACTCTGGGATTGTCAGTAAACTCTTGTGTTTTGCTAATAATCCGGGAACTTGCATTTATAGAAATTCTTTTGCCATCCCTTAAGACTAGCTGTTTGGCAACAAATTGAGCGCTTCCTATTTCTTGCATTGTTACTAATTCGCCGACGACCTGTGTTCCGGCTGGTATCGAAAACGTTGCTCGATTGGAAACTATATTTTCAGCAACAACAAGGGTTAAGGGTATTGGCCCCGGCTCCTCTGGCGCGACAATGATTTTCTGTGCAGCCTGATATTTTACTGGGATAGTAGTCCCAGCGGGAATTCTGGCAGTTATTTCTACAGGCAAAGTTGTTTGAGCAATAGCAGACGCTGGTATCGCGATGGGCGCTGTGCCAGTGGCATTTAGCAAAAGGGCGATCGATATAGCGGTTGCCGAATGCCAGCGATTGAACTTATACATAAAGTTATTTCTCCAGTATCTGCATGGCTTTTATTTCGAGTGAATGGACATCGATAAGTGTATTAATGAATCAGTTATCCAATCAAGTCAAGTGTCTCTCAACCGTCTTAGTAGCCAATCAAATCTAGTTCTGGCGATCGCAATGTTATCAAGGATGTTTGGGTTGAGTTCTTCGATGTGAATTTCTCCGTCTGGTGGTGTAATTTTACCATAACCCAACTGGCTAATTGTGCCGCGCATTCTAATAGATAGCAAAAGTGCAAGTGCGCGATAAAAACGGGAACCGAATCCGGTATCTTGCTGTAATCTTGTCGCTAATTGTCGTCGGGGAATCGACAATACGAGTGTCTTTTCAAGAGTTTTCACAGTAGCAGAAGGGGGACGGGAATCTATGAAAGACATTTCTCCTACCATCTCACCGCTGGATAATCTGGCAATTTCTTTACCATCCAGATAAGCCACAGAAACGGTTAATGTTCCTTCTAAGAGAAGGTAGAGAGTGTCGATGGGTTTTCCTTCTTGGATCAGTACGGTCTGGGCAGGAATTTCTTCTCGCTTACCGGTCTGTAGCATCCAATCAATATCGTCATCGCTCAGTTCGCCCAGAATAAAAAGGACTTTTTCCATACTTGACTTCCTGACTTTGTGTTGTGCTACAAAAATAGCTTGGTTTGTCTCTGAAGCACCCTGCTTGCTGTGACGCTTTGGTATACAAAATAAG
>NZ_JACJUP010000059.1:0-12187 GCF_014748295.1 Planktothrix sp. FACHB-1355
TTCTCCTTTGACATCAACTGTAATTTTCTTAGAAAGGTCGCCATTCGCGATCGCTAATGTCACAACGGCAATGTTCCGCACCTGTGCTGTCAAACTACTTGCCATTGAGTTCACACTGTCTGTCAAGTCTTTCCAGGTGCCAGCAACGCCCCGAACTTCTGCTTGGACGCCCAGTTTTCCTTCAGTTCCCACTTCTCGCGCTACTCTAGTTACCTCAGAAGCAAAGGAATTGAGTTGATCCACCATCGTATTAATGGTGTTTTTCAGTTCTAAAATTTCCCCTTTTACATCAACAGTAATTTTCTTGGAGAGGTCGCCATTTGCTACTGCTGTCGTCACTTCGGCAATACCCCGTACCTGAGAGGTGAGATTACCTGCCATTGAATTTACGTTATCGGTCAGGTCTTTCCAAGTTCCGGCAACTCCTGGCACTAACGCTTGTACGCCTAATTTTCCTTCAGTTCCTACCTCACGGGCTACGCGAGTTACTTCCGAAGCAAAAGAATTCAGTTGATCCACCATAATGTTAATGGTGTTCTTCAACTCCAACATTTCCCCTTTGACATCGACAGTAATTTTCTTGGAGAGGTCGCCATTTGCTACTGCTGTCGTCACTTCGGCAATATTTCGCACTTGCGAAGTCAAACTGCCTGCCATGAAATTTACCGATTCAGTTAAATCTTTCCAAGTTCCGGCAACTCCTTTGACATCCGCTTGACCGCCCAAAATCCCTTCTGCGCCTACTTCTCTAGCTACTCTAGTTACTTCTGAAGCAAAGGAATTGAGTTGATCCACCATTGTGTTGATCGTGTTTTTCAACTCTAAAATTTCGCCTTTTACATCTGCTGTAACTTTCTTGGACAAGTCACCATTGGCGACTGCGGTCGTGACTTCCGCAATATTCCGCACTTGACCCGTTAAGTTACTGGCCATTGAGTTAACGTTATCGGTCAAGTCTTTCCAGATACCCGTTACACCTTTAACTTCTGCTTGTACGCCTAATTTTCCTTCTGTTCCCACTTCTCGCGCTACCCGCGTCACCTCAGAAGCAAAGGAGTTTAGTTTATCAACGGTGGAGTTAATGATATTTTTTAACTCCAGCATTTCTCCTTTGACATTAACGGAAATCTTTTTCGATAAGTCTCCGTTGGCGATCGAAGTTGTGACCTCCGCCACATTTCGCACTTGGGCTGTTAAACTCCCAGCCATAAAGTTCACAGATTCGGTCAAGTCTTTCCAAGTTCCAGCCACTCCCTTGACATCAGCTTGACCGCCCAAAATCCCTTCAGCGCCTACTTCACGCGCTACTCTGGTTACTTCTGCGGCAAAGGAACTGAGTTGATCCACCATTCGGTTAATCGTGTTTTTCAGTTCGAGGATTTCCCCTTTTACATCAACTGTGACTTTCTTGGATAAATCTCCATTTGCTACAGCTGTTGTCACTTCAGCAATATTCCGCACCTGTGCTGTGAGGTTACCTGCCATTGAATTTACAGAATCGGTTAAATCCTTCCAAGTCCCGGCAACTCCCGCCACCTGCGCTTGTACTCCTAATTTGCCTTCGGTGCCAACTTCTCGCGCCACTCGCGTTACTTCTGATGCAAAGGAACTGAGTTGATCCACCATGATATTGACGGTGTTTTTCAGTTCGAGGATTTCCCCTTTCACATCAACCGTGACTTTCTTGGACAAATCCCCATTAGCTACTGCGGTTGTCACTTCGGCGATATTCCGCACTTGTGCTGTGAGATTACCTGCCATTAAATTGACTGAATCGGTCAAATCCTTCCAAGTCCCCGCCACTCCCTTGACATCAGCTTGACCCCCCAGTTTCCCATCTGTGCCTACTTCTCGCGCTACTCTGGTAACCTCAGAGGCAAAAGAACTCAACTGTTCCACCATTGTGTTAATGGTCTGCGCGGTTTGTAAGAATTCTCCCTTCAGCTGTCTCCCATCTATATCTAGGGGAATTACTTGGGATAGGTCGCCATTTGCTACCGCCCGGATCACTCTGGCGGTCTCTGCCATTGGCTGCACCAAGTCGGTAATCAGCATATTGATGGAGTCGATCGAATCTTGCCATTGACCGTTGGCATTGTTGAGAACGGCGCGTTGCGCGATTTTGCCTTCTTTCCCCACCACCGTACTGATGCGTTCAAACTCTTTGACCATGCGTTCGTTGCGTTCGATAACGTCATTGAGTTTGTCGGCAACTTTGCCCGCTAACCCCGTTTTATTAATCGGCATTCGCACTGAGAAATCCCCTTTCTCGAAGGCATTCAACACTTCAAGTAGTTGACAGACATCGAGATCTTCGGTGTTGGGAGGAAGGGATGCGGTTACCATAGGTCAAATTGGGAAACAAGGGTAATTTATGCGATCGCGAAATTGAGTTTAGTAGTGAATTCTGAAGAACTGATGAAGTGCTGGAAAAGTTACAAAACTTTAATTTTTACTATTTTTACTCTTGAATAAGTAACCTCTATGTAAAACAGGTATTGTTTGCGCGACTGGTAATGCCGATCTTGCCACCCAGGTATTTGACTAATCGTTTCACCAAAGCTTGCTGAAGAATTGAAAAAAATCACAAAAATTCAGGATTTTTAGCAATTATTTGTTTAACTGGAAGTGTCAGTGTAAAACAAGTATTGTTTGCAATACTGGTAACGCCGATCTTGCCTCCCAAGTATTCTGCCAATCGTTTTACCAAAGCTAATCCCAAACCCGTACCATCATATTTCCAGGGGTCATTATTGGGAATGCGGTAGAATTTATCGAAAATGCGGGATTGTTGATC
Organism: Planktothrix sp. FACHB-1355; assembly: GCF_014748295.1. Lineage (NCBI taxonomy): Bacteria > Bacillati > Cyanobacteriota > Cyanophyceae > Oscillatoriales > Microcoleaceae > Planktothrix > Planktothrix sp. FACHB-1355. The sequence goes on from NZ_JACJUP010000059.1 coordinate 2,798, forward strand.
GATCGCAATTTCTACCCCAGAATTAATCACCTTAATTTCCAGTTCAACTTTGTCTTGTTCTTCTGATTTTTCGCAAATCTGTGCGCTAAAGGTAATTCTCTCTCCAGGTGGAGTGTATTTGTGAGCATTTGTCAATAATTCGGTGAGCAAACGTTCCCAACTAAAAATATCGATCGCTAATTTTGGTAAATCTCTAGCAATTTCAATATTTAACACTTGCCGTTGCTGTTGTACCCGCATCTCGAAAGGTTCGATAACTTGAAGTAACCAATCTTGCAGCCCTATTTCTGTTGGCATTAAGGAGTGTGTTCCTGCTTCTAGATGTTGCAGCAGTAAGATATCGCTTATTAATTTATTTTCCCGCTCGCATTCCTGACGTATAATTTTGAGATAAGTTGCTGCTTTGCTAGGAGTATGGGCTAAACAATCCTGACATTTTTCGGAAAGTACCGATTCAATTTCTAGCATTTGAATAGCTATTTGCATAGAAGAGATCGGGGTTCGCAATTCGTGGGAAATCGTGCTGAGGAAGTCATCTTTGAGACGATTCAATTTTTCGAGTTCTTCAACTTGCCTTTGAGAAGCTTGATAAAGTCGTGCCTGACGAATCGCGATCGCACATTGGCTGGCGACTTGTTCTACTAATCTTACTTCTAAGGGATTTAATGCTCTTTCTTGACGATCGATCACCCATAAATCTCCTATGGCATCCCCATTATAAATTGGGCAACAAAGGATGGCAACTCGCCCACGATTGGGATTGGGAAATAAAGAACAAAATTGGAATGATTGCTTTTGTTGAAGTTGATGATAAATTTCTGGAAACTTTTGGATTTCCACCACCTTACCTCGGTAAGAAGGTAGAGCAACAGAGTATTCATAGGTAATGGTCGAAGTTTGCTTTTTTCGGTCGTAAATCGCTGCATTGCAGCACAACGCATCGAGACCGATCGCTAATTCTTGCACCGCAGTTTGGATAATTTGAGCTTCATCTAAACTATCCCGAACCTTATCTGTAATATGTTTGAGAGTAAGCTCAAATTTTAATGTTTGTTGTAATTCGGCATTACGTTTCTGAAGCTCTTTCTCCAGAGAATTACTTAATTGATACCATTTGTGGCTGCTTATTTCTAATTGGGCAGTCTGGAACTCCAATCGTTTTCGAGCTTCAAATAACTTAATAAAGCCGACAAGTTTTGCTCTCAAAATTTTGGGAGAAATAGGTTTCACTAAATAATCCACCGCTCCCAGCGAATATCCTTTAAAAACAAAATCATCGCTGTGATAAACTGCGGTCAAAAAAATAATTGGTACGTGGCGCGTTCGTTCCCGCTCGCGGATTAATTTAGCTGTTTCAAATCCATCCATTTCTGGCATTTGAACATCCAGCAATATGGCAGCAAAATCTTGCCATAACAATTGTTTGAGAGCTTCATTGCCTGATGAAGCTTTGATCGAATTAGCATTCAGTCCGCTCAGGCTTTCTTCTAAGGCCAGCAAGTTTTGTGGCCGATCGTCAACCAATAATATATTAGCTGGTTCATCAGTATTTTGACTAAAATTAATCATTTCAAAATACCTTCAAAAAAGTTGAGGCAAGCAATTAATATTAGCTTGTTTGCAATGCTTATTCTTCTATATCCCAGCCGAGATAGGCTGCTATCTGTTCGGTTAACATAAAGGGATCGAAGGGTTTGGAAACAACTCCTTCTATACCCAGTTTTGACAAAATTTCCGGCTCGTCAAGCCTTACTTTTGCAGTCAGAAGAACGGTGGGAATAGATTGACCCTCTGGCTGATTTCGCAACTCTTTCAAGAAGGCGAGTCCATCCATTCCCGGCATCATTACATCCAGAACGATCGCATCAGGTTTATCTGTAACTACTTTCACTAAACCTTCTTGACCCGATCCTGCTGTAATGACATCCCACCCAGCAATGTCCTCCAAACATCCCTGGACAATTGCCCGAACATCGGGTTCGTCGTCAATAACCAAAATACGCTTAGTTGCCATAGATACCGCTCCATCCTGAAATATTGGACTAATTTCGACTAATTTGCCGCAATTATTCATTGCATATCTAACCTCATCAGTCGCAGTTGCTCTCATATTTTTACCCATTAATTTTTTTTATTAGAGCCATTTTTCTCTAACATAAAACTGAATTATGAAGAACTGCTGAAGTTATAACAATTTAAGATTCCCAACCAAACACGCTGGCGACCTGCTCTACTAAGGTCATCGGGTCAAAGGGTTTCACGATCAAGCCAACAATAGTGAGACTGGCAAATTGTTCTCGCTCCTCTGTTAGGGCTTTAGCCGTCAGCAGTGCCACAGGAATCGTTTCGGTGCTGGCATTTTCCTGAAGTTTTTGCAATGCCTCTAGCCCCCCCATTCCTGGCATCGAAACATCCATCAAAATGCCATCTAGTTCTTGTGTTCCGGCGATTTGCAATCCTTGTTCGCCGGAGTTTGCTGTCAAAACTTCCCATCCGGCAATATCTTCCAAGCATCCTTGGATAACTGCTCGAATATCTGGTTCATCATCAACAACTAGAACTCGTTTGCTCATTTGAATTTAGATTTTAGATTTTAGGTTTTTTCCGCATTCCCTAAAGGAAGAGTGAAATAAAATGTGCTGCCTTCGTTTAACACACTTTCTACCCAAATTTTACCACCGTGGTGTTCAATTATATTACGGCAAATAGCCAGCCCTAAGCCAGTGCCGCCTTTTTCACGAGCGTCTGAGGCATCGACTTGCTGAAATTGTCCAAAGATGGCTTCCAGCTTATCTTCTGGAATGCCGCGACCTTGGTCTTGGACAGAGAAAACCCCGTAGGAAGGGCCTTCTTTCTGGGTTAGTTTGGCGCTGATGGTAATTGTTGACTCTATAGCGGAAAATTTAATGGCATTACTGAGGAGATTAGTGAGGATTTGTACGATCGCATCTGGATCTGCCCAAACTTCTACCTCAGAAGGCACGCTCGACAGAGTAATATGGTTTTGTTCGGCTTGAGAGCGCATCACATTAACCGATTGCTGAATTAAGGTGCTAGCAGCACACGGCTGGAAGTTGAATTTTGCTTGTCCCGATTCCAATCGCCGCAAGTCGAGAATATCGTTGACCAAACGCACCAAGCGTTCGCTTTCTCTAGCGGCAATGTCGATCATTTGCTTCATTTTTTCCGGCTTTTTGTCGTACACGCCACCAGCAATCAATCCTAGAGAACCGCGAATTGAAGTTAAAGGCGTTCTTAGTTCGTGACTGACCACTGAAATAAATTCTTTTTTCATTTGGTCAATTTTGCGCCGTTCGGTAATATCTTCTACAACTCCCACAAAAAGAATAATTGTGCCATCGCTTGACTTAATTGGTGCGGTTCTTACTTGACTGTAACGAACACCCCCTTGACGGTCTTGGTAGCGCAGTTCGTTAAATAATCCTTCGTTACCTGCGGCTACTACATCTGACCAATATTGAAACATCCATTCGCGATCGTCGGGATGAATAAATTCTTTCCAACCATCTCCCAATGCTTCCTCATTCGTGCATCCGACAATCTTCTGATAGCAAGGATTGCTGTAGATACATTTACCTGCAACGTCGCTGAGGAAAATGCCGATGGGAGAGAACTCACTGAGAGAGCGAAATATCTCTTCACTTTGACGCAAAGCTTCTTCAATGAGTTTGCGATCGCTAATATCCAGCAGCACTCCGATCGATCTTAAAGGTTGTCCCAATTCATCGTAAATTGCCCTAGCTCGTCCCATCAACCAATGTAGAGAACCGTTGGGATGAACTACCCGATACTCAGCAGCATAATCGTTGTGGTTAGCGATCGATTCCATAAACAGAGGTTCAACCCAGCCGAGATCGTCCGGGTGAATATGACTGCGCCAAAGTTCGTAGTTTGGCTCAATTCGATCGGGAACTAAACCCAGTAAGGTGAAGTGATTGTCATTCCAGAAGATTTTGCCGCTGGGCAGGTGTAGATCCCAGAAGCCGATATGGGTTAAATCCAGTGCTAGGCGGCGGCGTTCTTCACTTTCTCTTAGAAGCGCTTCTGCTTGGTTACGTTCTTTTTCAATGCGTTTGCGATCGCTAATATCAAACAGGGTAGAGCGACTCATCAAAAAGTTTCCGGCTTCATCTTTAATTGCAGTACCATTTATGCTTACCCAGCGGCTTGTCCCGTCTTTACCGATCATCTCAAACTCTAAATTATCGATCCAACCCTGTTGCTTAAATATAGGGAAGTTCTCGTAAAAAATTTTTCTACTCTCTGGGGTAATTAAATCGATAAATTTCTTTTTGTCCAAAATCTCTTCACGAGTATAGCTTAACCAATTCAATTCTGTGTTGTTGATCCGAATTATTACCCCATCATCATCTAAAGAATGATAACCACAAGGCGCATTATTGTAAAGATCTTCAACTTCCTGAGCATATTTTTGCAAGGCAATTTCTACTTGTTTACGGGCAGTAATGTTGTTATTTATTTTGAGGATTTTGATCGGTCTACCCATTTCGTCTTTCTGCACTACCCAACGGCTAGCTACGATTAGGGATTGATTATTGCGATCGCGCTCTATTAATTCTCCTTCCCAGTAGCCTCGTTCAAACAATTGGGCTTGAATCTCTGCTAATGGTTGGGGAAATTGAGTTTGCAAAAGAAGATAAGATTCTTTTCCCAAGGCTTCGGATTGAGTCCAACCATACATTCTTTCTGCCCCCTGGTTCCAGAAAGTAATCACTAAATTCAAATCCAGGGTCACGATCGTGTCGTGAGCTAAATCTAACAATTGCGCTTTTTCTGATAATAGGGATTGAGTATGTTGTTGTTCTAATAAAGCTTCTAGTAAGCGATCGTTAACGACAGTCAGTTCTGCGGTGCGCTCAACCACTCTTTGCTCAAGTTCGGCATTTAATTGTTCTAAGGCAAGTTGAGTTTGTTTGCGATCGGTGATTTCCTCGCAAACGATATTAATACCGATAATCCGATCGCTATCCTTTAAGGGCAACCAACTCTCTACCCAGGTTCTTTGTACACCCGGTTGCGCTGGTGTTTCCCCAATAATTTCTACATTGAGAACAGGTTCCCCCGTTTCTAAGACAGAGTGCAATAGTTGTTCGGCACTATCAGCCAGATTGGGTACTATCTCACGCACCGTGCGATCGATATGTGCTTCAACAGGAAGCCCGTTTATTTCTGCCAATCGTTGATTAATTCGGACAAAGCGGAGTTCGCTGTCCAAAACGCTCAACCCAATTGGTGCAGAATGGTAGATAGTTTCAATTTCAGCTAGTTGCTGCTGAATCTGATTTTGCTTTTCCTGTAAGGCTACTTCTGCCTGTTTGCGCTTAGTAACATCAACAGAAAAAAGGATAATGCCACCAATTTCACCTGTAGCAGTATACCAGGGGTGAATCTCCCAGGATATCCATTGCTGAGTTCCATCTGCCCGCACAAACAAATCGTCATCGCATTTCTCGATCGCGCCAGCCAAACAGCGTTGATGAATTTGTCGCCATTGTTCGGGAATTTCGGGAAAGATATCGTAGTGCGATCGATTAATCAGGGATTCAAGGGAAATCAGGTTATATTCATCTACCCAGCGCTGGCTTGCCATCATATAGCGCATATCCCTGTCAAACATAGCAATACCAGCAGGCGCATACTGGACAAATAATCGCAGGAGAGCTTCATTTTCTCGCAACGCGGCTTCGGCTTGCTTGCGTTCTGCCAGTTCTGTTTGTACTTGTTGAAATAACTCGGATTGCTGAAGCGCAATGCTAACTTGGGCGGCTAATTGCTGTAAGAGGTCGATTTCTGACTCTTCCCACTGGCGAGGCGCTTCGCAGTGATGGGCAGCCAGTAACCCCCACAATCGATCGCCCTTCATCACGGGAACTACTAAATTTGCTCTTACCTGCAATTGTGCCAGGAATTCAACATGACAGGGACTAATACCGGAATTATAAATATCAGATTTAGCTGTAACTAAGCCTTTTTTGAATGGTTCGACATATTCTTCTCCTATGCAAGGGTCGAAAATCTGGAGCGGTAAAAGCGGCATCCATTCATCTGCCACCGATTCAACTACGATCGTTCCACCCCAAGCCGGGGTAAATTGAAAAATAATTACGCGATCGGTTTTCAGATATTCCCGCACTTCATCTACTGTTGTTTGCAGGATTTCTGGTAAATTGAGCGAATTTCGTATGCGTTGTGTAATCTGTGATACCAATTGTTGTTGCTCAAATTGGTGTCGCAGCTGTAGAGAAGTTGCGAGCAACTTCTCTACAGCTTCTTTTCTGGCATCGATCGCCATAATCGTTCCCGACATTCGCACAGGTTGCCCCTGTTCGTTATAAAAAGCTTTTCCCCGTCCTTCAACCCAGTGAACGCTACCATCTGCCCAAACAACTCGGTACTCATGCTGATAGGGAATGCGATGGTTTAAGGATTGTTCGATCGCCTTTTCTAACCCTTCTCGATCTTCAGGATAAAGACAAGCATCAAAGGTTTCATACCTACCATCAAAACTACCAGGCGCTAAACCTAATAACATTTCATGTTCCGGCGACCAAGTAATTTTCCCCGTTACTATATCCCAATCCCACATTCCCATTTGGGCGGCATTTAGAGCTGTTTTTAGACGTTCGGCACTCTCTTGCTGCAATTTCCGACTGAGTTGTTCGACTTTGCGTTTGCTTTCCTGCAAATCTCCACCAATAAAAGCAATCATGAGAGCAACTACAGTAAAAATGCCCAATCGCAACACATCATCGGGAGTTGTTCCCCAGAACTGGCGCAGTGGAGGAATAAAGTAATAGTTGAGTGCCAATATTGATAGCACAACGGTTACAAAACCCGGACGAATGCCGCCATACCAGGTACTCACAATTACGGCGATATAGAAAAACGCGCCGATCGTCCGGCTCATTAACGGCTCTAACCAGAGTGTGAGCAGCAGGGCGATTCCCGTAGAGGCGATCGCCACTATGTAGGGCAGTAACAGGCGATACGCTCTCTTTTTCATAATGCTTTTTCTGGTATTGGAGTTGTTAGCTTATTTTTAAGCATTTTTACCACGATCGGCAATCATATCACCACCTCTGGAGACGGTATAAAATTTGGGTGGCCAATTCCGTTCCCGGTATAGACTTACTGATGTAGGCATCGGCCCCGACAGCATAAGCTTTGGCGATCGTATCCGTTTCCGTGTGGGCTGACAAAATTATTACTTTGAGATGCTGCCATTGAGGGTCTGCACGCACCACTTGACATAGTTCAATGCCATCAAATTCAGGCATTTCTAAATCGAGAATTAGCACTTCAGGTTTACAGGCAGTTAACACTTGCCAAAATTCTTGGGGATGGTCAGAGGTTGTTACCTGTAGACCATAAGAGGATAATAATGTTGATAGGGAATTGAGAAAGCCTGGGTCATCATCGACAATCAAAACGCGATCGCCCCTAGTTCGTTGAGGCTTTTGCTTTAGCACATCGGTAACAATTTTGAGAATTTCCTGGGCTGAGAGGGGTTTGCGAACAAATGCGCTTACCCCCAAACGAACAGCAGCTATGCGATCGGGCAAATCTTCTCGTGCTGTAAAGATAATTACAGGTATTTTGGGTACTCGCCCCTGAATTTCTGCCATCAAAGTCAACCCATCTTCTGCGCCCGGAAAGCTGAGATCCAGCAAAATGATATTCGGCAGACTCTGAGCGATCATCTGACGAGCAACTTTTAGATCGGTAGCAATTTCTACCTGAAGATTCCAAGCGATCGCTTCTATTCGTAAGCGATCGGCTAATACCAAGTCGTCGTCTACAATCAAAATTCGGGAGGATAAAGCATCTGAGGGGGGACTTTGTGGAGATGCCTGCACTTTCGGGGGTGCTTGTGTTTGGGCTTGTTCAATTATTTGCTGCAACAAACGAACTAATTTAATCGCTTCCTGAATTTGTATCGTTTGTAAGGGATTTGCTCTCAAGAAAAGCTCAATCTGTTTCGCTTGCTGCGCCGCCTCAATTAATCCAAACATTCCCAACGAACCGACCAATTTATGTGCTAAACTTGTCGCCTCTTGGTGCTGTTCTGGCGAAAAGTTTCCCGAATTGAGGACATTTATTAGTTCTGCCAAATTTTTAATCTGCTCGACATATTTACTTTTAAACTGATTCCATACTTTTGATGTCACCGCCTGGGCTTTTCGATCGGCAGCAGATTTTTCAGTTGGAGAATTAGATGGTAAATTTGTTTGAGTCTTAGGGGAAGGTAAAGCGGCAACTTGGGGCGATCGCAACCGATATCCCAACCCATAAACTGTTTCGATCGGATCTGTCGCGCCAGCGGCTTTCAGTTTTTGACGCAGGCATTTAATATGGGTAGTAACTGTTTCCTCCCCTGGTGCTTCGGCGAAATCCCAAAGGCGATCGAGAATAGATCGGCGCGTATAAATACGTTTGGGATTGAGCAGAAAAAGTTCTAATAAACAATATTCTTTAGCCGTGAGAGGCAAAGTTTTTCCCTCACAAATTACCTCAGCATTTGCTGAATTAAGTTGAATATTTTCATAATTTACGAGCGTTGGTAACGTCTTTACCTTGCGTACAAATGCCCGCACTCTAGCCAATAATATCTCTATATTAAACGGTTTGATTATATAATCATCGGCTCCTGCATCCAGCCCCATCACTTGAGCTTCTGTACTATCTTTTGCCGTTAATAATAAGATGGGATTCTCATACCCTTCACTCCGAAGTCGCTTACACAGAGTAATACCATCCAATTTGGGTAAGCCAATATCGAGCAAAATCAAGTCATATTCTTGAGTTTGTGCCAGTTGTAATCCTATCTCTCCATCAGTAGCACGTTTGACAATCCAATGATAATTTGTCAGTGTTTCTATTATGATATCTGCCGTGGCGCTATCGTCTTCTATGAGTAGTATTTTCATCAAAACTTCTCCTTATTTACCCAAAAGTTAGTAAATCTGTTTATAACAACTTTCAGCTAGTAACAAGCGAGTAAGTAAAACTGGCAGACACACTCTAACCAAATTTCGTCCTTCATGTTTAGCTTGATACAGGGCGCGATCGGCAGCTTCAATTACCGCTTCCCCAATTAAACCATGTACGGGATAAGGTATGAACAAAGCAAGGTAAGATCGTCAACTGTTTAGAGTATTGCCTAAAAATCAAGTAGTTGAATTAATTTTTATTAAAGCTTTAAGAGCGCTTGTGTAAAAAAGGAAGTTTTCTCAAATCAAGCGAGAATCTTGAGGAAAAGCTTTACATCTTAATCAACGCAGGAGTTTGCTCTCGAATCCCTAAAGTAGTTGATAAGTTAACTAATATTGACCTAGTGCGCTTTTGCTC
>NZ_JACJUP010000590.1:0-4229 GCF_014748295.1 Planktothrix sp. FACHB-1355
TGGGCGATCGGCATTTTGCTATTAACGCGAATCGCTATTAATATTGTCGGTCGTATTACTCGCAAAGCTCTCAAAAGCGCTCAGCCAACTGTGCGGAATTTCTTAATCCAAACATCTGAAATTTTGACGTTAGTCGTGGGAGTTGTCGCTTTTCTCAATGCTTTGGGTATTCAAGCAAATAGTATAGTCGCGGCGATCGGTGCTGCTGGTTTGGCGATCGGCTTGGCTTTACAAAATACTCTATCACACTTTGCTGCTGGCATCATGCTGATTAGTCTGCGTCCGTTTGAGGTGGGAGATTTTATTGAAGGTGCTGGTGTTTCTGGTGTGGTGAATAGTATCGGTATTTTCTTTACTACATTGGTGACACCAGACAATGTGAAAATTACCGTACCCAATGGCAATCTTTTTACCAGTACGGTGAAAAATACTACTGCGATGGGGACGCGCCGGGTTGATTTGTCGATCGATATTGGCGAACGACAAATCGAACCTACGATTAATTTGCTTTTATATGTTGTCCAACAGCATCCTTTAGTGTTAAAAGATCCGCAGCCTACTTGTGAGGTTGCTTCTATTGCAGCTAAAAGTACTGTTTTGTATCTGCGTCCTTGGTGCGATGCTAAAGTTTACGAAATAGTGCGATCGCAAGTACAACAACAGGTTAAAGAAGTGTTGAATAACCCTCTAACCAGTGTAAATTTCCGCGATCGCCTGAGTGACTCGCTGTAAATCTTCTGCTGTTAAATTAGAACCTGAAGGTAAGCACAAACCGCGATCGAATAAGTCTTCTGCGATCGCACCTCCAATAACTTCACACTCGGCAAATACTGGTTGTAAATGCAGCGGTTTCCAAACTGGACGCGCTTCTATTTTCTGTTTGGCAAGTGTGAGGCGAACTTGTTCTCGATCGACACCAAAAGCCGCCTGGTCAATTGTCAAGCAAGTCAGCCAGCGAGTAGCGCGTCCGAAGTCTGCTTCTGGCATAAATTCTATCCCAGGCAATTTTCCTAACGCTTGTTGATAAACCTCACAATTGTGTCTTCTCGCGTTTACTCGCGCTTCTAAAACGCGCAATTGACCGCGACCGATTCCAGCCAAAACGTTGCTGAGGCGATAGTTATAGCCAACTACGGAATGTTGGTAATGGGGTGCATTATCGCGTGCTTGGGTAGCTAGAAAACGCGCTCTTGCTACGATATTTTCATCATCGGAAACTAACATTCCGCCGCCGGAAGTGGTGATAATTTTATTACCGTTAAATGAGAAAATGCCGATTTTACCAAATATACCGGGTGATTTACCTTTATAGGTTGCGCCTAATGATTCGGCGGCGTCTTCAATTAAGGGGACTTCGTATTCGGAACAAGCGGCTAAAATGGGATCGATATCGGCACTTTGTCCGTAAAGATGTACGATGACAACTGCTTTGGGTAATTTGCCAATTTTGGCTCGTTTTTCTAGTGCTTCTCGCAATAAGTTGGGGTCGATGTTCCAGGTAGTGCGATCGCTATCAATAAAAACTGGTTTAGCTTTCAAATAAGTAATCGGACTAGCACTAGCAATAAAAGTTAAAGTCGAGCAAAAAACCTCATCTCCAGGTTGAATACCTGCTAATTCTAAAGCCAAGTGTAAAGCCGCTGTACCGGAACTCACAGCCGCCGCGTGTTTAGCGCCTACTACTTGACAGAATTCTTGCTCGAAAGCATCGACGTGAGGGCCAACGGGCGCGATCCAGTTGGTATCAAAAGCTTCTTGGACAAACTTTTGTTCGAGATCGCCCATATGGGGAGTTGATAGCAGAATTTGTTTTGTCATTATTTCTAATTTGGCTGGTAACTTGATAGATTTGTCTGAGACTTAAGGGTTCAATGTACGAGCGTCCTGTCCGGATAAGCGATAGTACTTATTGGGATATCGCCATCGAATTAACTGTTTCATCAGGGGATTGATGTATAGCTTCGTAGGAATAATATGAACTAGAAATTGCATACTTTCTTTATAAGAACATAAATTAGGAAGTTCTTTTAAGTGCTGGCTATTCGCAATTTGGTGAATTTTGCCAGAGCGCTTACAGACCTGGATGAATCCATAGTACAATCCTGTCACTATAGAAGTTGGCAAGGCTTCAGTTGCATAATAACCTTTAACCATATACGCAGTTCCATCTACTGCCCATCCAGTAATGTAACCACCTAACTTATTTCCGATCAGTCCTCCAATCGTCAAGCAATGTCGATCGGCAGTCTCGGCGGCGATGGTCGCCAAATAGTTGGCCTTTGTAGGTATTTTATCATGTTTTGTCCGTTTCAATGAGGAGCAAAGCACTTCATACCCCTGTTGTTGCAAAACTGACCCATCAATTAATTCCACAATTTTTACTTGCTTCATAGATTTGCGTAAATCTGCCCTGCGCTTTCTGGGTAAGCTTTCTAGATCGTAATTTTCTAAATCGGATAGCAAGTTTATCGGCATAGTGGCATTTGCTGCTGTTAGATCTTTTTCATCCAGAGCTGCTCGGAATCCCCAACTCAATAATGCTGGGCGCGTTGCTTGCTCGGCTGTCAAACGCGCCATTAAATGCACTGGCTCATAGAAACCCAGAACTATTTCCTTCCAATATCGTTCTTGATGGTAGACAATATGTATTCCCCTAGCACGAAGTTTTTGGGCATATTCTGCTTCTGTCATGGAGATTATTACAGCTTGCGACAAATCTCCTATTTTGCCATCATTCACATTCATTGATGCGAACCAAACTCATAACTAGAGCTTTTGATTATTACCTGCGAACAGTCACCAGTCGATCGCATTTGGAAGCAGCGATATTTGCTTGCACTGTTAGCCAACTCGGATCGGGTTCTTCTCCATTGGCCCAAGCGATTAACGCTGCCGGAATATTTGCCCCTGCTATTTGAGAAAATGGATATCCCCCACCGAAACGCGGGTTCAATTCTAGCACGCACAAACCTGTTTCACCCACAATTACATCGCAGTCTAGGTTGCCGATGTGTCCCAGTTTTTGACCTATTTTCGCACCTAGCTGTTTCAGTTCCTCGTTTTCGACTGTGATGGCTCGATCGGTTTCTCCGGCTCGCATGGTCAACTTGCGCTTGACAAAAGTAGTAATATATGCGCCGTCTAAGTTATTGATAATATCCAGACCGTGTTCTTGTCCGCTTAATCGTTCTTGAATTAAGATACACCGATCTGGATCGGATGAGCTTACTTCTGCTAAGAAGGATCTCATTACCGATTTTTTCACAAAGCGATAAGCTAATTCCAAATCTTCCTCATCTTGGGGATATTCAATCCCAATTGATGCGCTTCCCCAGCGTGGTTTTACTACTACTGGAAAAGTTATTTCTCCTTTTTGAATAGCTTCTCGTGCTGACGCGAGGGAGAGATATGTTTTGGGTGCAGAAATTCCGATATTTTGTAAAAATTTAAATGTAGCAAACTTATCGAAACAAATATCGACGACTTCTGGAGAGGAAACTGCGGGAATCGTTCCTATAGCAAGAAAGCGATCGCGCTGTTTTGCTAGAGAAGGCAACTCTAAATCGTTGAGAGGTATGATTAATCTTACCTTTTTTTGCTGACAGATATCGAAGAGTTTGTCAAAGTAATCGCTGCGATAGATCGGCGGTAACAAAAAACTTTCATCAGCTTCTTGTAATGTCGGTGCTTCTATGCTAACATCGCCAGCAAATACTTTTCCGCGATTTCCTAGTGCTGCTTGGAAGTATTTTAACAGATAGTTGCGGCGTCCCGCACAAGTCAAGATGACATTCATATTTTTAGCTGTTACAGGATATAAGTAGAAAACACATCCTGAGAAGTTTCTCGCCGCCTGATTAGGGTATCCTCGTTGAGGAGCGGGTCATAGCTAATAATGGGTGGATTTGGACGAATAAATGGCGGTTTGAAGACGACAGTATAAGCACCCATATTCTCAAAAACTGCATAATCTCCTATGCCAATTTCGCCAGGATAGTCCTTATATAAACAATCGTGTTCCATACAAGTATATCCGACTATATCTACTGGGGCGGCGAGTTTTCTTTGACCGTTATTTTCATCATTCCTATAAACTCGCATTGACAAATTTTTATCTGTCCCGGTTGGTTTAACGTTGTGGATGCTACCGACTACTAGGGCAATTTGACGCGATCGCACTGTTTTTAACCCCACAACTTTCGCCGCAAATTTCAACACATCGGATACAA
>NZ_JACJUP010000591.1:0-4192 GCF_014748295.1 Planktothrix sp. FACHB-1355
GCAACTAACCAAACTAATTAAGACAAAATTCAATCCTTTTGGCGGGAGCGTAATTTCTATATAATCTAAATTTTTATTCAAAACAACATCGCTGTATTCTGGTTTTTTTACAGCTAAAGTCACCTGGCTTTTAATGCAAGGATTTTCCAATGCTGACAGAGCATCAATTGCCGAATTTAAACGTTTATCCAAACTAGGCTCTGTCATCCATTCTAACCAATCAACTAAAGCCGGACTGAGATTAACAACCTCTTGAAATTGAATCCGAAAATCTTTTTGCGGTAATTCAGTTGGATGTCTACCAGTTACCAAATAAATCAAAGTTGCGCCTAAACTGTAAAGGTCAGAAGCAGGAGTAGCGCGTCCGCCAAATTGTTCTGGCGGCATATAGCCATAAGTTCCCACAACAGTAATCGTACCGCCAAATTTGGCAGCTTGGTTCTGTACGGAACCGAAATCAACTAAATAAACTTGACCGATACTATGACCGGAACGATTATTTAAAATAATATTACTTGGTTTGATATCGCGATGAATTACAGGCGGGTTTTGTTCGTGCAGGTAAATGAGGATTTTTAACAAAGATTTAGCTAATTCTTTAACCTCTGTTTCACTAAAAGTACGACCTGCCTTCAGATGTTCTTCCAATGATTTCCCCTCAACATAACTTTGCACCAATGCAAATCCCTTATTGTCAGATAAATCTATTTCTCTGTAGTCGAGGTAACGGGGAATAGCAGGATGGGAAAGCGCTTTTAAAGTTTCGGCTTCTCGCTCAAACAGCTTTAAATCTTGCCATTCAAAATCATTACCAAGGAATAACAGTTTGATGACCGCCAAATCTTTAGTTTGCCGGTCGCGAGCTAATATTGTTTGTCTTCCTGGCTGTTTCCCTAATAGTCGCAGAACTTCATAGCGTCCTGCCAAGATTTGCTCTGTCATTTTTTTATCCCTCATTCAACTATCTTTTGCTTTAAGTCGTCTACTTTCGCGTTCGTACCATCGAGCAATTGACTTACTAAGGACTCCCATCGATAATCCTGTAATCACCGAAGGCGCAATTATCCAAAAAATGTCTAAGTAAGAAAATCTAGCGAATATAGGACTAAGCATCATTGCCAGAATCTTAGAAAAGCTGGCTACAGTAACAGCCGTGCAGACCAAGCTGCTGACTGCACTCATGACTCGCCTGTGCAGTTTTGGATTGGCAAGCGGGAAGAAAAATAAGCGCGTTAAAATTCCTACTAATATTCCATTTGTAAACCCCACAAACAAGCCAGTCAACCCACCAATGATTCCTCCCAAAAATGTTCCATAACCAGGTATTATCCAAGTGCTATAAATTGCAGCTTGTACTGCTACTGCTAGCGTTCCCATTACAGTGCTGCGCCAGATGGAATTCCAGAATAAATTAATTGTTGATACTGGTTTTATTTGTTTTACTTGGACTGGGTAGCTGTGTCTGCGTTTTTGCTCTTCTAATGCGGACAAAGCTGACTGTGCAGAATTTAAACGACGTTCCCAACTCGGTTCTGTCATCCACTTTAACCAATCAGCAAAAGCGGGACTGATATTGCAGTTTTGCTCAAATTCAATCCGCATATCTTTCTGCGGTAAATCGGCGGGATGTAACCGCGTTAACAAAGCAATTAATGTTGCTCCCAAGCTGTAAAGGTCAGAAGCAGAAACCGCACGTCCGCCAAATTGTTCTGGTGGCATATAGCCGTAGGTTCCTACTACGGTGACAGTTCTACCTTCTTGAGTTGCCAGTGTTTGTACGGAACCGAAATCTACTAAATAAACTTGACCGATACTATTACTAGAACTATCGCCCAATAAAATATTGCTAGGTTTAATATCCCGATGAATAACAGGTGGTTGCCGTCTGTGCAGATAAGTTAAAATTTCTAACAAAGCTTTGGCTAATTGCTTAACTTCTGCTTCGCTGAAAGTTCTTCCTTTCGATAGATGTTCTTCCAGCGATTTGGCTTCGATGTAACTCTGCACTAAAGCGAAACTTTTGCCCGATGCGGTATCGATTTCAAAAGAATCTAAATAGCGAGGGATAGCGGGATGGGAAAGGCTTTGTAGAGTTTCGGCTTCCCGTTCAAATAGTTTGAGGTCATCCCATTCAAAGTCTTTGCTAAAGGTGAGGAGTTTGACGACAACTAACTCTTGAGTGTGTTTGTCACGCGCCAACAGAGTTTGTCGTCCGGCTTGCTTTCCCAGTTGTCGATCGATAATATAGCGATCGGCCAGTATTCGATCGGCCATGCTTTTGTTTCCATCACTAGCCTATAGCGATGAACCATAAACTAGGGACAAGCATATCACACTTCTGGTTCAATTCCAGCAGAGCGCAGCTGCGATCGCAACTGCTCGAGCTTTTCTTCCGCTCGTTCGGCTCTTTGCTGTTCTAATTCGGCTCTTTCCTCTCCTGTTAACAACAAATTCCCTTCACTATTCCACCAACGCAGCCACGGTAATTCTAGATTTTGATAGCGTCCTTGCCAAATTCCCAACTCCACCCCTAAAGGCGTAATCGGATAGTGACCGCGATCGTTTGCTACCACTAACTGATACTCACCCTCCATTAAATGATAAACTTCTACCTGTGCGCGATTGACTTCATAAATTCCGTAAAATGCCGGACGAATAACATTTTCATAAATCCAAAATTTACCGGGTTTAACATTCTCTTGACTATCCTGCATAATAGGCGTTCTATCGCGTTCCTCTGACCCATCGCCCGAAACAAATTCTAAAACAATTAAGGGCGGTATCAGTTCTTGCCACAACACATAAGAACGGCGCACAATGCCGTTGAGAGTTGCCGGTACATTCGGCACATAAAACCAGTCTGGCGCTTCGGCTCCTCGTTCTGGCGGGTCAGTTAAACGCCAATAAATTCCGCAATCTTGACCGATACAATAGCGTCCCTCTGGATGCCTTTCCTGAAGTACTGAGGTAATTGAATCCGTTAGCAAAATGCTTTGAGGATGTTCTTGAAAATTTTTCACAAAGGTTCCGTCTGACTCCGGTAACTGAGTGTGGTCGGGTAAAGTTGTGATAATTGTTGGGTAATTTGTTATGGAAGTCATGATATTTAATATAGTGGCGCAATTGGATAGAAGCTACTAGGTCTTACTTTTACTTCAATAAGCAAATTCGAGCGTATTCTACTTTTCTCGTTTTCTCGTTCCCAGGTTCAACCTGGGAACGAGGTAAGTTACACTCTTATCAAAACAGGCTCCTTCATCTTGCCATTAACTGCACCTGACTCGGATTGAGTAACATAAACTTCGCAAGAATTATTGGGGCTTTCCACCAACTTAACTTTGTGAAGCTGAGCGCCCAATTCCCGAATCGGTTCTTGCAGTAAATCCCGGATGTGAATAGCAATATTTTCTGCTGTAGGAACGACTTCTGCAAAGTAAGGAATATCTTTATTTAAGAAAGTGTGATCGAAAGGCTCAACCACATAATCGTCAACTACCTTTTGCAAAGCTGGTAAATCCACAATCATACCCGTGCGCTGGTCAATTTCTCCTTTCACTGTCACTTCCAAATGGTAATTGTGACCGTGCCCGTTGGGGCGAGCGCACTTACCGTAAATCTCGCAATTTTTTTCGTAGCTGAGGTCAGGACGAGCGAGCCGATGAGCGGCGCTAAAATGAGTGGCAATGCTGAGATAAGCTTCCATTCCGTTTCCTAGATAATCTGCCCAAAGTTCTGGATGTTCAAACAGTTGAATTCGCACTAAGGGTAAGTGAGGAGCTAGCCGCTGCCAAATTACCCGCGCTATGCTTTCTGTAGTCGGTAAAGTCTGCTGAAATTCTGGCCAGACTTCGTTGAGATAGGAAAAGTCCAGTTGGCTGGTAACTTCTCGCTTGATTACGTGCTTCACATCAGATAAGTTCAGCACCATACCGTACTCATCGAGTTCGCCCGCCATATAAACAAACAGGACATAATTATGTCCGTGTCCGGGTGCGCGGGTGGAAGCGCCAAAGCGTTTAATGTTTTCGGCGTCACTCAATTCTGGCAACCAGTACCTATGGCTGGCTGAAAACTGAGCCCGACGATTGATAATACATTTCATGAATTCAGTTGGGAGGAGCGAAGGTGAAATTGTAAAGTTTCGTAACTCTTCTGGTTTTAGAATATACTAATTCCCGGAAAGGGTCTAGGG
>NZ_JACJUP010000592.1:0-4165 GCF_014748295.1 Planktothrix sp. FACHB-1355
GAAGATTTGCTAGAAATGTTAGAATTGCAAGCAGAAGAAAAGGAAATTTATCTGAAATCGAATTTGTTAGTGGGGATATTTGTGAAGGGGGATGCAGTTAAGTTGATGCGTTTATTTGCGAATTTGCTGGAAAATGCACTGCAATACACCCCCGCCGGAGGAACAGTTACCCTGACGATGAAAAACGTTGACAAATATGTCTTTGTCAGCGTGGAAGATACGGGGATAGGAATTGCACCGGAACATCTTAAATCGGTGTTCGATCGCTTTTGGCGGGCGGATAAAGCGCGATCGCGTCGTCAAGGCGGACAGGGTATGGGTTTGGCGATCGCCCAAGCTATCGCCCAATTTCACGGCTGCGAAATCACCGTCAGCAGCGAAGTCGGCGTCGGTAGCTGTTTTCGCGTCCGTTTGCCATTAGCGTGAGAACTTACGCAAAGAAACCGGGTTTCTGAGCAAAATCGTGGCTTTCTCAACTAGATATCGACGCAGAAACCCGGTTTCTGGCTGAGGCGTCTTTTCTATCTACCCGGTTTCTTTACTTTTTAGTTTTAACCTTTAAAAGTAGCTCAAGTGCAGCACGCTTTCTGCCGTTGATTTTTTAAGGTAATCCGTAATGAATCGTGCCTTTCGTAAATACCATCGCCTGATTGCGATCGCAGTTTGCCTGCCTTTAATTTTGACCGTGGTAACAGGATTGGGTTATACAATTTTGGATGAATGGTTTCACCAAGATGAATTAGCTGAATTCCTCCTGGATATTCATACATTCAAAATTTTACATTTAGAAGAAATCTATCCAATTTTGAATGGTTTGGGCTTAATTGGTTTGCTCGTGACTGGTTTGAGCATGACTGGTTTATTTAAGAAACGCCCTCAACCACAAAATGAAGCCGATAAATAGCGAACAACACTCTCGATCGACAAGGAGATTTTGACCGTGAACCGTTGCCTAAATTTATCTCAAATTAGCCAAAAAACATTTATTCTCCTCGTAACTGCTACAGTCGCAGCACTTTCCCTCACAAGTTGCAAACAAGAACAACCGCCTGTAGCTATTGTAGAGACAACATCGCCCGTAGCTCAAACAGTTTCCAACGAGGAATCCCTCTCGCTTAAAAATCTACAAGCGGCATACAATGGCGAATCAAACGCTCACGCCCGCTATGTCGCCTTTGCACAAAAAGCCAAAGAAGAAGGTTATTTGCAAGTTGCCAGCCTTTTTAAAGCAGCCGCAACTGCCGAAGCAATTCACGCCGCCAATCACGCCGCCGTAATTCGTAAACTCGGTGCAACACCTGAAGCGAAAATTGAAAAACTTGAAGTAAAATCTACCCAAGAAAACTTAGAAGCTGCTATTAAAGGCGAGTCCTACGAACGGGATACCATGTATCCGCAATTCATCGAACAAGCCAGGAAAGAAAATAACAAAGATGCCGAACAAACATTTGAATATGCAGTAGAAGCGGAGAAAGAACACGCCAAATTTTACACTCAAGCTAAAGATAACCTCAAAGATTGGAAAGAAGCCAAGAAAGTTTTCTATGTTTGCCCTGAGTGTGGCTACACAACAGATCTACTCAACTTTGCCAATTGTCCTGAATGCAACAGCGCCAAAGACCTTTTTCTAGAAATAGTTTGAGCGAGTTTTGATTTGGTTATCCGGACTTACGCCACAGGGTAAGCTAGTAAATATCATCCGTAAGTCCTGTTGCTTGTCAATATAGTTAAGGTGAGGTTTTCATGGATCGTCGTACTTTCCTCGCTTGGGTAGGTGTCGGCTGGGTAGCAAGTTCCTTGCCGGTAGCGATCGCAGCTTGTTCCTCCGATTCCACAAAAAGCGATAATTCAAATAACAAAGCAACTGCTGCTAATCCTACTGCTAATCCTACTGCTAATCCTACCGCCAGGGCTGACGGATTTCAGCCAGTAGGGACAGTCGCGGATTTAGACCGCAAAGGTCAAATCCTCAATAAGCGATTGGCAAGTGGGCCAGTATTGGTGATCCGCAATCCAGATGACACCAATAGTTTAGCTGCTGTTAATCCCACCTGCACCCATAAAGGTTGTACCGTCGCTTGGAAAACAAATAAAAAGCTTTTTGTTTGTCCCTGTCACGATGCCGAATTTGCTGTGGACGGCAAAGTTGTTGAAGGCCCAGCGAAAAAACCTTTACCTACCTATCAAGCCAAAATTGAAGGTGATGCCGTTTTGGTGAAGGTGAGTTAGTCAATCAATTTTGGATTGGGAATTTTGCATTGAAGATGGGAGATGTATGACCTAGTTAAAACTGCGGTCGATCTGTAACATTTTTAGATTTGGGATGGCGATTTTTCCCAGAAATCCCAAATCTAAAAATTGTCTATTCGGGAGTTAGTAGTGGTTGTATTTGCGATATAAATTACAAAAATCAGATGACAAATACACCTCATTACTTTACGATAAGGGGCAGATGTCAAGTGGTTAAACACTCGCAAACAAAGTCAAAAGATCTACTAGAAGCACAACTGTATGGCACGCGCTACAGTGCATTTTTAAGCGAATTACTGACAAATAGTGGTTATTTTTTAATTTTTAATGCTTTTTCGGAAATTTCGTTAACAAGTTGGACTTTGTATTTAATACAGCCTACTCATTACCTAATTGCTGGCGCAATTTTGCTGCAAGCTTGGTATTTAGCAGGAACTGCAAGCCATCGGTTTTGGGGAAATTTGATTGGCCCTTTTTTATACACAACAATAGATTTTTTATTGGAGGGAATGGAATTTTTCCAAGAGCCAAATCATTATGTTCTGTGGTTGTTTTCGCTCACAATTGCCACTTGGCAAGGAATCAGATTTCATTGGCTACCCAGTGCAGCGCCATTGATGATTCCTCTGGAAAGTTTGAGCAGAACTTTTATGGTTGTTGCGATCTATTTGATAGTAAGTTTTAAGACTAACTCACAAACATTTAGTTGGGCAAACGTTCGTCAATTTCCTACCATTGCAACGCATAAGTTTTTGATTGAAAGTATGCTGTTTCTCGGCATTATTTTAGGTTTGCAAACAGTACAGATCGCTTCACAGCGACAAGAATTGCAAAAAACGGCTCAATTGTTGCGAAATTTGGCAGAGTGGGGGATGGGAAGTCATGCGGTGCTAACTGCTGTCACCAATCCAGAGGAATTGGCTTTTCAAAGGCGCGATCGCACAATTGTATTCATGGATATTCGCGGTTTTACCGCGTGGTGCGAGAAAACTTCACCCGATGCCGTTGCTTCTGTACTGAACTCCTACTATTATAATGTCGAACCCGCAGCCGCACAGTATCAACCGCTACGCATTACCCTGACAGCCGATGAAATTATGGCCATTTACGCTACACCTCAGCAGGGAGTTGCGGCTGCCCAGTATATGTATCAAGTAGCACAAATTATTTTAAAGCGTCACGGTTTGGGTGCAGGTTGTGCCATCCATTGCGGGCAGGTAATTGAGGGATTGTTTGGCGGTAAAGAAGTGCGTACTTACACAGTGATTGGTGATGTGGTGAATACAGCCAAACGATTGGAAAGTGCCACACCTGCGGGGGCAATTACGATTTCGGATGATGTGTATAAAGCAATGCAGGATGAATTAAGGGTGGAAGCTTGCGAACCGATAATGGCGAAGGGGAAGACGAAGGCGATTAAAGCTTGGCGGTTGGTGGTGGAGTAAAGGCGATCGTACCCTAAAATCCATTATTGCAGCGTGAATGCAAAGTATCTATTTCCTTCTGCGATAATTGGAAAAGAGCGGCAGAGTGAACATTTTTGTAGGCGAGACGACATAATTACAATTTTTGCATAACCGACATGATTTGATGATGTTGTGTCCCTACAGCGCTCAGGAGGAAACAAAATCGTGCTGCGTGAATATCAACTCACCAATTTTAAGGCATTTGCTGGGCCAGAAACCATCCCGATTCGACCCATTACCCTCATTTATGGGCCAAATTCCTCCGGTAAAAGTTCGGTATTGCAATCGCTGCTGCTGTTAAAACAAACTCTTCAGGAAGCAGAAAACCCAGAAACTCTTTTACTCCCCAAAGGCAATCTTGTTAATTTAGGTGGTTATCGTGAATTTATCCATCGTCACGATGTGAGCAAATCATTTTCTTTCAAGGTAGTTTTTGATGTTGGCAAGCA
>NZ_JACJUP010000593.1:0-4169 GCF_014748295.1 Planktothrix sp. FACHB-1355
CGTGTGCTCTTCCGATCTTTGCCATCCTCAAACCATTGAAGTTTTGCAAACCCGCGCCAAACCCCTAGACATTGAGATTATTATCGGAGAGCATCAAACATTTGCGTTCGATCGAGCAATTTTTGGCGCAATTTTGCAATACCCTGCCAGCGATGGCACAATCTACGATTATAGTGCTTTTATAGAAAAAGCTCATGCCGCCGGTGCATTAGTAACTGTAGCCGCAGATATCTTGAGTTTGACTCTCCTAAAACCACCCGGAGAATTTGGCGCAGATATCGCCGTTGGTAGCACCCAACGTTTTGGAGTTCCGCTGGGATTTGGTGGCCCCCACGCAGCTTATTTCGCTACAAAAGAAGAGTACAAACGACAAGTTCCGGGGCGAATTGTTGGCGTTTCCAAAGATGCTAACGGCAACCCAGCATTGCGTTTGGCTTTGCAAACCCGCGAACAGCATATCCGCCGGGAAAAAGCAACTAGCAATATCTGTACCGCTCAAGTTTTGCTGGCTGTCATCGCTTCTATGTATGCAGTTTATCACGGGTCGGCAGGAATTAAAAAAATTGCTGAAAATATTCACAAGCTCACAGTAATTCTGGCTGAAGGGCTGAAGGAATTAGGATACGGAATTGCTTCAAAACAGTTCTTTGATACCCTACGGGTGGAATTGGGAGAACGGGGATTAGAAGAAATTCTAGAAGCTGCAAAAAACAGGCGCATTAACTTGCGTGTATTGGATGAACATACTGTAGGAATTTCCCTAGACGAAACCACTACAGTCGAAGACATAATCGATATCTGGCAGATTTTTGCAGGTACGCAACAACTGCCATTTACGTTTTCAACTTTTTACCATTCTGAGCTTAAAGTTCACACTTCCCTTGTCCGCACTAGCAACTATCTCACTCATCCTGTATTCAACAGTTACCACTCCGAAACCGAACTTCTGCGTTATTTGCATCGATTGGAATCCAAAGATTTATCGCTAACTACATCGATGATTCCTTTGGGTTCTTGCACGATGAAGCTGAACGCAACAGCGGAAATGATCCCAGTAACTTGGCCGGAATTTGGCAATATTCATCCGTTTGCACCATCATCGCAAACGCGAGGTTATCAAGTTTTGTTCCAACAACTGGAAGCATGGTTAGCTGAAATTACTGGATTTGCCGGAATTTCTCTGCAACCGAATGCAGGATCGCAAGGCGAATATGCAGGTTTGCTGGTAATTCGTGAGTATCACGAAAGTCGGGGCGAAAGTCATCGCCATATTTGTTTGATTCCCGAATCGGCGCACGGAACAAATCCGGCTAGTGCGGTAATGTGCGGTTTTAAAGTCGTTGCCGTTGTTTGCGACAAACAGGGAAATATTGATGTAAATGACCTCAAAAATAAAGCCGAAAAATATAGCAAAGAACTAGCTGCTTTGATGGTGACATATCCATCAACTCATGGCGTTTTTGAGTCAGAAATTAAGGAAATCTGTGCGATCGTTCACGCCAACGGCGGACAAGTTTATATGGATGGGGCGAATATGAACGCCCAAGTGGGATTGTGCAGTCCGGGTGATATTGGCGCGGATGTTTGTCATTTGAATTTGCACAAAACTTTCTGCATTCCTCACGGTGGCGGTGGGCCAGGAATGGGGCCGATCGGTGTTGCCCAGCATTTAGTACCTTTCTTACCCGGTCATTCTGTTGTCCAAATTCGAGATGAAAATCCAAAATCCAAAATCCAAAATCCAAAATCGATCGGTGCTGTTTCTGCTGCGCCTTGGGGTAGCGCCAGCATCCTGGTGATTTCTTGGATGTATATTGCGATGATGGGTGGCGATGGTTTGACGGAAGCAACTAAGGTGGCAATTCTGAATGCTAATTATATTGCGCGTCGCTTGGAATCTTACTATCCAGTTTTGTATAAAGGAGAAGCTGGTTTTGTGGCGCACGAGTGCATTTTGGATTTGCGATCGCTCAAAAAATCCGCCAGTATCGAAGTAGAAGATATCGCCAAACGTTTGATGGATTACGGTTTCCATGCTCCTACTGTATCTTGGCCTGTGGCGGGTACGGTGATGGTGGAACCGACGGAAAGCGAATCTAAGGAAGAACTGGATCGTTTTTGCGATGCGATGATTAGTATTCGCCAGGAAGTTGCGGAAATCGAAAGCGGGAAGGCAGATTCTCACGATAACGTCCTGAAAAATGCACCCCACACGGCAGAAGTTTTGATTGCTGACGAATGGAATCATCCTTATTCTCGCACCCAAGCTGCTTACCCCGCACCTTGGACTCGCGAACATAAATTCTGGCCGGTGGTGGGACGGATCGATAATGCGTTTGGCGATCGCAATTTTGTCTGTGCTTGTTTGCCGATGGAGGCGTATTCGTAAGACCCTACCCCCAAACCCCCTCTCCGTAGACGGGGAGGGGGCTAAGAAAAGGGACGATATCGCGCACTTTACTTGATTATGATGATGTTTTATGCGATCGCACTCTCCCAGAGACAGTTAG
Organism: Planktothrix sp. FACHB-1355; assembly: GCF_014748295.1. Lineage (NCBI taxonomy): Bacteria > Bacillati > Cyanobacteriota > Cyanophyceae > Oscillatoriales > Microcoleaceae > Planktothrix > Planktothrix sp. FACHB-1355. The sequence continues at coordinate 2,511 of NZ_JACJUP010000593.1, forward strand.
TAGCGAATAGCTCACTTGTTAGGGCGAATGCAACAAAAAAGCGATCGCACAAGTCGATCGCTTTTCATCCCTCAGACCCCATCATTTTTATGGGGAAACTTATTTAATTCGATCTAAAAAACTAGCCACAATTTCCGACTAGCTGATGACATTCTGCTTCCAGCATCCGTAGCAGATCGCGATCGCCCCGGTTTTTCGCAACTTCCAGGCGATACTCTAGACGACGACGAATATTAGCGAGGTGAATTTCTTCCAAGTCATCTATAACTTTGTGGCCTCTACCACAACTTGGCACAACTCTAGCAGGAGTTTCTTCTGCTGATGGTGCGGCAAAGCAAGCTTCTGCGTTTGCGCGAGGATCTTTACAGTAGCTAGCGCCGCGATACTTTAACTGAGACTGAGGCGTTGGTTGCGGTACGGGAATATGTCTGGCATAGCGGTAGTTCCAAGCTTGACCCCGGTATTTGCCGCCAATTTCGCCTTCAGTCATTTCGACGGTAGGTAGATCGTTTTGGTAGATGGCACCGCGATAACTGAGTTGCATATAGTCGGCCTCCTAAAGAGTTATGTGAAACGGGGTTAAATAATGTGACTCCTTTGTGAATCACTGTTTATTAGAGTAACGCTCTGTAAGCTCAATTTGGTGTGATCCCCGACACAAATTAGGAAAAGTTTTGTAAATTTCTGTATTTTATGTTACCGTTTTCTAGAAAATTGCTCAAAAGTCAAAGGATGATGACAAAGTACATCCAGCTTGAGATAGGTGCCAGGGGTGGCAAAAGCGGGCGATCGCAGGAAATCTCCCTAAAGGGAGAGAGGAGGGGGAGTGAGAGAAATATTATATAAAATTTCTCTCGCTCTCCCGCGCTCCCAAAGTAGGCAGAATTAAAGGTAGGGTGGGCAGTGCCCACCAAAATGGCTCTAACCCTTGATATGAGGTAATGGTGGGCAGTGCCCACCCCACTACAAATTATCTTTGGTTTATTTACACCCACTTACTTAGCAGTACGCTAACAGTTGCGGAATAACCTATAAAATCCCTCCGTTGAATTTCCGCATTTGAATTTTTTTTTTAATAATTAATAGTTCGTGATTTTTCAGTTTTGATATAAATTAATAAAAAATTAATTATCAAATTATACATAGCTTAGTTAAATCTTTTATGTAAATCAAGATTACAGCTATACTTTGCTTGTCACAAAAAAGTTCCCAAATACCTGAAAAATAGTGATAATATAATAAAGTCGCTCATTATCTGAGTTTATGGTTAGCAGCTCGCAATCCTCATCCGTGAGATCGCTCATTGATGCCAACCAGCAGTTTGTTAAGGTTTATGGGGAAACTCTGCTGCTCGAAGCGATCGTCCAACTCAGTCAAATTAATCATCGCTTTGCTACATCAGATAATTCGACTAATTTAAATACTCCGATTTACTCTGGCAACAGTTGTATAGTAATTGTCGAAGATAATGAGCGATTAATTGGCATTATAACTGCACGCGATATTGTGAGGCTGATTGCACAAAAGAGGCAATTGGAAAACCTCACTGTTGCACAAGTGATGACTCAACATCCGCTCACTTGTAAAGTCGCAGATCTGGAAAATCCATTATTATTAATTCAGGTAATGCACCAACATAAGATTAGGCATTTACCTGTG
>NZ_JACJUP010000594.1:0-4154 GCF_014748295.1 Planktothrix sp. FACHB-1355
AACAGTGGCGCTATAACTGCATCAAATTCGATCAATTGCGCCGTCAAAAACAAATCGAGCGAGTTTTATCTATTAATTAGCTAAGTATGTACACCAAAATTCGTTCTCCTCCTGCCATATAGACACAGACAATAACTATCTAATCATCTGAGGACAAAATTATGAAACAAAGACAAACCAAGCATAATCTTTCTCGCCCTGAATTTGGTCAAATCATACAATTTCCCCAACTTCAATCGGCTCCAATAAATAAAAAAACTACCAAACAGCCTTTGGCGTTAGCTGTTTGGGCGAGCCTTTGCATTTGTGGGGTGGCGTTTGGAATAGGATGTGTGGGTGTTGATTTACTTTCTGACAAACAAGAGCCATTAGCTATTAAGGATAGTAAGAGCCGAACTAGAATTAGCAGTTTTTTAGAGAGGGTGGCTGTTGCTTCGTCAAAAGAGTCAAACGATCTGAACACAGTTAGCGAAGATGATTTTTCCAAGTTGAGTGCCGCCGAAAAACCCGAACAAAAGCCACTCACAAGACCGCCATCAAAAGTCGGACGAGCCTACAAAGATGGTCTTCAAAAACAAGTGACAGTACCCTCAGCATCTTTCCAGCTACCCACGCTACCAGAGCGAACTAAAGTTCCCCATGAGTTGATACCCAAAATATCAATTCCTACACCAAAATTGCCCGCAACGCCACCAGCACCTAAAATAACAATCCCAAATTTATCAAACGCCTAGATACCCCCGTTGTAATCGCCGCACTTGGACGCCTCAAGAGTTAGAGATCGATCGCTGCTGAAAAATAGCTACAGTTGTAGCCGGATCGGGAACGTCACTACTAAGATTGAAACCTTCGTAGCCTCTTGCGATCGCGTTTTCACGGTACTCGATGAGCCACAAGATCTCGCTGACAAACCTGACGCAGTGACGCTTCCCATCCGCACCGACTGGAAACTGTTTTCGAGTGCGATCGAATTTTTGTGATGCAGCAAGGCAAAATTGTCGAAGATGGCACTCATGCCAACTGGAATTTCAGCTTATATTTTCCGGAAATATAGGATAATCGATGTTTATAAATCTCAATCTAAATAATTCTACCTACTGTATACATCCAGATGGACAACCTGTACACCTTCAAATTCAACCGCACCTCAACCTTAACCTCCCTTTGTGAAGGGCTAATTGACCCAATTGAATACTATGAAGCCCGAAAAGAACTATTTTCCTTATCATTAATGGCAGATTACGACCAACTGGTATGTCTATCTGCACTCACCAAAATCGACAAACACTGGTATCAAATAGAAACTGCCAGAAAAGTCCTCAGACAACTAGGAGGACGCGCCTTACTTGCCGATGAAGTAGGATTGGGGAAAACCATCGAAGCGGGACTCATCTGTTCCGAATACTTCGCAAGAGGAATGATTCAATCTCTATTAGTTCTTACTCCAGCTTCTCTCGTCTCCCAATGGCAATCGGAATTACTAGAAAAATTTAACATAGATACCGTCACCACCGACGACACCGGACGGCAACTTTCCCCGGAAGAATTCTGGACATCTCATCGCAGTATTATCGCCTCTCTCCACACCGCCAAATCTCCTAAACATTATGCCCACGTTACTCAAAGAAATTGGGATTTAGTCATTGTGGATGAAGCTCACCACTTAAAAAATCGTACCACACTTAATTGGAAACTGGTCAATGCCCTGAATAAAAGATATATTTTAATGCTCACCGCTACCCCCGTCCAGAACTCTTTAGTAGAACTGTTTAATCTTCTCACCCTCCTGAAACCGGGCTTATTAAAAACTGAAGCTGCATTTAAAAAAGAATACGTTGATTCTAAAAACGGACGAGTTCCTAAAAATTCCGAAAAACTGCGTCAGCTAATGCGGGAAGTAATGGTACGGAATACTCGTTCTTTGGTAGACGTGAAATTACCTAAACGGTTTGCTACTACCATCACCGTTACTCCTTCTGCTGGCGAACAGAAACTCTATCGAGATTTAACTGAATTTTTACGGAATTCTGGCGAAAATTTAGATAAACTATCAATTAATAATCTCTTAATGAGAGCGGGTTCTTCCAGTCGCGCCTTAGCCGAGACATTGAAAAATTTATCCCAAAGATTACCGGATGAAGAATGGAAAAGTTTTACCAGACGCGCTGCCCAAATTAAACAAGTAGAAAAAGCTAAGCGCCTGATAGAGTTATTAAAGCAATCTCACACGAAAACTATCGTTTTTACTACCTTTAAAGCCACCAGTAGTTACTTAGCAGAAACTTTTCGAGAGGCGGGGATTGCTTTTGCTGAGTTCTTAGGAAGTATGTCTCTCAAAGAAAAAGATGCTGCCATAGACGCTTTTAGAGACAACGTTCCTGTTTTGTTGGCATCCGAAACTGGTGGAGAAGGACGTAATATACAATTTGCTTCGGCAATTGTCAACTACGATTTACCTTGGAATCCAATGAAAATAGAACAGCGCTTCGGCAGGATTCACCGCATCGGACAAACTCAGGACGTGTTTATCTTCAACTTTTGTCAAAAGGATAGCATAGAAGAATATATCTTGCGAATTCTCCATGATAAAATTAATATGTTTGAATTAGTAGTGGGAGAAATAGAGACTATTTTAGGTAATGTAGATGAAGAGTTTGATTTTAGTGAAGCTATTGTCGATATTTGGTTAAAGCATCAAACTCCATCAGCCCTAAATACAGCTTTTGGACAGTTGGCTGATGAGTTAATTAAGGCGAAAGATGAATATCGAGAAACCAGTGAATTAGAATCTCAAATATTTGGAGAAGATTTTGAAGCTTGAACAGTTAGAAGCGATTCGCTCGGTGAGGTGCAATGAGTTCAGATCCAATTCTTAAAACTTTAGCAAAGCTTGTGGAATTACATGAGGGAGTCGCAGAAATTACTGAGTCACAAACTCTAAATGTATTGTTAACAGATAACATCGCCAAAGCCTTGTCGGTTGAGCCGGAAACTACTTTCAGTACGAAAGCAGATATTGACGATACCTATTTTGTTAGCTATCATTCAGAACTATTAAATAAGTTTTCTTCCCTGTTAGCTTCTAGAGGAAGCGTTACCGCTTTGGGAGTAAAGTACGATGGCTATTTGAAAACCACGGGCTTTGAAAAAATAGTAGATTCTAAAATAGTACTGCAAAATGGTTTAGTTCGCTATCTGTCAGCTACTCCATCAATTACTCGTTATATTTGGTGTCACGTTGCTTATACGGCTAATGCTGATGAAAAAAGAATTGGTATGGTTGATTTTATAATTAACGAGTTAACGGGGGTAACGCCTGTAGAAATTGGTAATGCTTTATTATGGACAAGTGATAGAGTTGCGGTTGATAGTGATACTGTTAAACCAGAAATATCGCCAGATGAGTTATCTAATTTGGTTGAAAATACGGCAGCCAAATTGATTAAAAGTGAGTTGAGTAACTGGTGTAATAAGTTAAGTAGAGCTTGGCAACGTGATGAAGAAAGGTTGAATAGTTATTATGGCTCGATTAGTCAAGAAATTAGACGCAAAATTGAGTCTAAGGGTTTAGAAGGTGAGTCTAAGGAAAAAGAATTAGCACGGATTGAAGCTACTAATAGAGAACTGTCCAGAAAAAAAGCTGATGTAAGGGAGCGTTACGCTTTGCAAGTAGAAGCTTATTTGCATAGCGCGATGATTATCCATTTACCAACGGTACATATTAAATGTGAATTGGTCAGGAAGAAGTCTAAACGAACTGTTACCTTGGTGTGGAATCCTTTTACTAAAAATATCGAAACTCTACGTTGCGAGATAACGGGAGAGCCTGTTTATAACTTTTATTTAGACGAGCGGGATGCTAAAATTATTTCGCCAACAGTTTGGGGAACTTTGTAGTACATCGTCACCAAAATTTGCTACCAGGATATAGCATACTGTAACGGTTTCAACAGTTTGACTGATTCGAGAAACTAAAGAATTTACTTTATAAACTCGCTTTCACTCGCTTAGGATTAGGTTATAAAAAAATTTCTTTATAAATTATGACATACAGTTCAGTGCAACCAAATTCCCTGCTGCGTGCTGCTACTTTGGCAGAACTTCAGGAGAAAGGGCAATTACTCATCCGCCTTAACCAACAGACTATTGCGCTG